>JAJZUN010000017.1 GCA_021848555.1 Pseudomonadota bacterium
GCAGCAGCTGCACACCGATCCACAGCAGCAGCACGGCGCCGATCAGCTTCAAGTAGGCCAACTGCAGCAGCGCCACGGCGAACAGGGTCAGCACGATACGCATCGCCACGGCGGCGCCGCTGCCCCAGGCAACCGCGAGCTTCTGCTGCCTCGGCGGCAACGAGCGCGCCGCCAGCGCGATCACCACCGCGTTGTCTCCGGACAACACGATGTTGATCCAGATGATTTTCAGCAACGGGATCCAGAACAGTTGCAGCGAAAAATCCATGATGCGCTAAGCCTCCTCCTCAGGAGCGTGGATTCTACATCAGGAAAACGCAAAGGGGGAGGAAAGGCCCCCGGCGCATTCTTCTCGCTCGCGCAAACACGGTGCACGCTCACGCGCATCCCGCCCTCCCCTCATGTAATCATGCGCGCGACTTGCGCCTCGGCGCGACGCGCCCGACCAATCGTTCGATCAGCGCCGCCCCTTCCTGCAGTAGAAATTCCTTGAACGCAACGGCGACCGCCGGCAGGCGCTTGTTCTTGCGATGCACGATGTGCCACTTGCGCATGACCGGGAATCCTTCGACGTCGAGCACCGCTAGCCGCCCCGCCTCGAGATCCCGGCCTATGGTATGGGCCGAAAGAAAGCTGATGCCCATGCCGGCGATTACCGCCTGCTTGATGGTTTCGGTGCTCTTGATCTCCATCGCGATGTTGAACTTGACGCGGAATTCCGCCAGCACCTCTTCCATCGCGAGACGCGTGTCCGAGCCGCGCTCGCGCACGATGAACGCCTCATTGGCCAACGCCTGCAGCGAAATATGCCGCTTGCGCGCAAGCGCGTGCCGGGGCGCCGCAATGATTACGTGCGGTTGCGGCGCGAACGCCTCGGCGATCATGTCGGGACTTGCGGGGGGGCGCAGCAGAACGGCGAGATCAGTCGTGTTCTCCACCAACTGGTGCACTATTTCCTCGCGGTTGCTGACGTTGAGCTGCACGGTGACGTTCTCGTAGCGGCGGCAGAATTCAGCCAGAAGACCGGTAAAAAAATAATCTCCGGCGCTGATCACCGCGATATTGAGCAGTCCGCCGCGTATCCCTTTGAGCGCAGCGAGCGCCTCCTCGGCTTCCTTGAACTGTTGGATGATGGCGCGACTGTAGTGCAGCATCTGCTGCCCGGCGGGGGTCAGGTAGATCCTCTTTCCGAGCTGCTCGAACAACGCCAGCCCCGCGTGCTGTTCGAGCTGTTTGACATGGATGGAAACGCCCGGCTGACTCAGACGCAGCTCTTCCGCGGCGCGCGAATAGTTCAAATGCCGCGCAACCGCTTCGAATACCACCATCTGGCGAAACGTAGCGTTCTTCATTCGGCTCACCCTTGGCATCTATAAGTGTAACGCTATTATAACGATAGTCACCTATAACTCTAATGCTCTAATGGTTGATCTAGATCAAACCATCGCTTGACGCGCGGCTTATAAATTTGTCTGAGGGTGGGCCGCGGAGAATATCCAAGCAACAAAGGAGGATCGTATGGCAAGCAAGGTGCATCAGATTACGGTATGGGCGCGGGGAGTGGTGCAGGACAAGGAAGGACGCGACATCGCCAACGGCCTCGCCAGCGCGGCGGGAAAAGACGGCAAGTTCACCCAGGCCTTCGACAACTACGTGGACCTCCCCGACCGGGTGAACGTACCCCTGAGGAAGTACGCGCGCATCAGCGATGAGGAAATCGAGGAGCGCTACGAATACGAGAACGAGAGGCCCGAGGTCGTGATCGTGGCGGACGCGACCATCGTTAAAGGCATCAACGTCCTTCGCGGCATGGAGAAAGGCGGGACACTGGTGGTCGCCACCGATCGCAAGCCGGACGACATCCTGAAGTTCATCCCCAACAAGGACCTGCTCTCCTCCATCGTCTGCGTCGACGCCAAGGCGATATGCGGAGACCAGACCGTGGACTTTTCCGGCAGCGAGGGCGGCATCGATGCGGTCGGCCTCGGGCAGGGGATTTCGGCGCCGATTCTGGGCGCGCTGGCCCGCGGCACGAACCTGGTGACACTGGACAATCTCGCAGCAGTGGTGAAGAACACCGAAGCGCTTCGCAAGGGCCACGAACAGGCCGTTGTGAAGAACCTCAACTAGATTCAAGCTCAACGGAGAACAGGCGATGTTCAATATTCCCAAGGAGAAGGAAGTTCCACTCGGATGCGTCACCCCTGCGCCGGTGAGCGAGCAGCCGATGATGATTACCGGCAACTGGCGCGAATTCCGGCCGGTGATTGAGCACGAGAAGTGCGACCTTTGCCTGAACTGCGTGGTGTTCTGCCCGGACGCCTGCTGGCAGTTGGACGAGGACGAGGAAGCGGTGGTCTGGAACGCGAAGTACTGCAAGGGCTGCTCGATCTGCGTCAACGAGTGCACCACGGGCGCATTGAGCCGGGCTTACGAACTGGATTTCGAGGACGGCGTGGTTCGACTCGAAAAACCGTTCTGAGGAGATGACCATGGCAAAAGAGATGATGTTGAGCGGTTGCGCCTCGTCGGCGCAAGCGGCGAAGATGGCCAAGGTGGAAGTGATCTCCTCCTATCCGATTCGCCCCTATACGGCGATCATGATGGAGCTGGCGAAGATGGTCGCCAACGGCGAACTGGACGCCGAGTTCGTCCACGGCGAGGGCGAACACGGGCAGCTTGCGATCGTGCTCGGCGCCGCGGCGGCAGGAGCCCGTGCGCTGACCGGAAGCTCCGGCGTGGGCGTGACCTACGCGTTCGAGAACTATTCCCCAATCGCCGGCGGGCGCATTCCGCTGCAGATGATGATCGCCGACCGCGCGCTCGACCCCCCGGGCGACTTCGGCTCGGAGCACACCGACGCGATGTCCTGCCGCGATCAAGGCTGGCTCATGGGCTGGGCCGAGGATCCGCAGGAAGCGTTCGACAACTGCCTGATCAACTACCGCATCGGCGAGGACCACCGCGTGCTCCTGCCCCAGTTCGTGTGCCAGGACGGGTATTTCGTGTCGCACATGCCGGGGAAGGTGATGCTCCCGGACCAGAGCCAGGTGGACGAGTTCCTCCCGCCTTACTCGCTGCCGCATCCGCTGGATCCGAAACATCCGGTCTCCCACGGACCGCAGATCCGCCCCGACCAGGGGACCGTCATGGACATGCAGCGGGCGCAGGCGATGCTCGACGCGCCGGCGGTGATCAAGGAAGTCATCGACGATTACAACCGGATCTTCGGGCGCAACATCTCTCCCTTCGTCGAAGAGTTCATGACCGACGACGCCGAAATCGTGTTTTTCATCATGGGCGCGCACGCCATGACGGCCCGGCACGCGGTCAGGCACCTGCGCAGCAAGGGCGTGAAAATCGGACTGGTCAAACTGCGCTTCGTGCGGCCGTGGCCGACGCAGGAAGTGGCCGCGGTCCTGTCCAAGTTCAAGGCCGTCGGCGTGGTCGAGACCAGCACCTCCTACGGCGGGGCGATGAAAGGCGGGAATCTGCTGCATGAAGTGCGCGCCTCGCTGTACGAAGTGCCGCAGCGGCCGCTGACCACTTCCTTCATGGCCGGCTTGGGCGGCGAGATGGTGCCGCTGAAAGAGTTCTATTACATGGCCGACATCCTGTCCCAGGCGATCAGGGACGGGAAGACCAAGAAGACGGTGTACTGGGTCGGCTTCGAAGCCGAGGATTAGAGCGCCGGCGCCCGAGACGCAGTCCTAAGCCAGCGTTTCGGGCGTAGTGCAAAGGAATAATGTGAAGCGTGACATGAAAAGGAGCCCGCCATGGCAGTCGCCGTGAAAACCCAAACCCTTCCCCCGATCAAGTTGATGCGCAACGTCCCCAAGGAAGAATACTACGTGCCCGGCCACCGCACCTGCGCCGGCTGCGGTCCGGCCCTGCAGTATAAGCTGGTGGCCAAGGCGGCCGGCCCCAATACGATCTTTCTTGGGCCCACCGGCTGCATGTACGTCGCCAATGCGAGCTATCTGTGCACGCCCTATGCGGTACCCTGGATGCACACCCAGATCACCAGCGGCGGCGCGGTGGCATCGGGGATCGAGGCTGCCTACCGCGTGCTGCTGCGCAAGGGCAAGCGCACGGGTGAAATGCCCAATATCATCGTGATGGCGGGTGACGGCGGGTCGGTGGACATCGGCCTGCAGGCCATGTCGGCTATGATGTACCGTGGGCACGATGCGCTGTTCATCTGCTACGACAACGAGGCGTACGCCAATACCGGCATCCAGACCTCGCCGACGACCCCTTACGGTGGCAATACCACGTTTACGCCTCCGGGCAGCGCGATCCCGGAGGGCAAGACGCTGTTCCCCAAGGACCCGCCGCAACTGGTGATCGGCGGCCACCCGGCAGTGAAGTATGTGGCGACAGCGTCCATTGCCTATCCGGTGGACCTGATCAACAAAGTGCGCAAGGCCCTGAACGTGCAGGGGCCGACCTTCCTCCACATCCATGCGCCCTGCCCCAAGGGATGGAAGTTCGACGAAGCCAAGACAGTCGAAATCGCCAAACTCGCGATCGACACCGGCATGTGGAACATGTACGAATGGGAAAACGGAGAATACAGGTATCAGTTCAAACCGAAGAAATACAAACCGGTTCGCGAGTACATGAAACTGCAGGGGCGTTTCGCGCATCTTACCGAGGCGCATATCGCCAAGCAGCAGGCTTTCGTGGACGCGAAACTGAAGGCAACCGGCATCCCCGTGGAGGCTCCGGTTCCGTCGGCGCGGGCGTAGCCATCAGCGAGGGACAGTGCGGTACGCATTCCCGGACGGTCGAGTCGAGTGATTGCGGCGTATCGCCGCATCAACCGGCTCGCCCGGCCGGCATTGACCAGCGGAATGGGAGCATGGCCACAAGAAAGCCAAAAGGCGGCCGGACTGCTTGCTGCGGGGGTACGCCATGAACCAAGCCGTATCCTTACCGTATGCCGGCGGGCTTTTTGAGCTCCGATTCGAATCGATCGGAGGCTTGGGCGCCAACGCCGCCGGGCAGGTGCTCGCGAGCGCCGCGGTGCTGGGGACGGGACTGAACGGTGCGCATTTTTCCTCCTACGGGTCGGAAAAGAAGGGCTCGCTAGTACGCTCCTTCGCCCGGCTGGGACCGGTGGACCGACCGATTCGGACCAGCGTGCCAAACAGGATGAATCCGGGCACTGGAGTAAGACTCTAGCACTGCCCCCTAAACCCAAACGCTGGTCGATCGCGGTTCTCTTGGCGACATCCTCTGGTGCCTCCTGGTATGTAACGTTGTGACTCTTCCATCAGGCTGAATGACTAATTCGCAAAGGTTTTCATCATGCCACTTGCTCTGTCCCGCCGTCGCTTTATCACTTTCGCTGCCGCTGCCGCTGGTTTGCCGCTTTTGTTCATGGCCGGCCGCACTCAAGCCGGTCTGGTACGCTGGCGCGGCACTGCGCTAGGCGCTCCGGCGGAGATTCAGCTCTACCATCGCGACGAAACCGTTGCGCAGCAAGCGATTAGCGCCGCATTGGCGGAGTTGAGGCGCCTGGAAAGAGTGTTCAGCCTGTTCCGTGCCGATAGTGCCATTTCGCAGCTCAACCGCGAGGGGAGGCTGGATGAGGCGCCCGCTGACCTGGTTGTCATGCTGGAGCGAGCCCTGAACTTGGCGAAGTTGAGCGATGGCGTCTACGATCCAACGGTACAACCGCTGTGGAATCTGTATTCCAAGCACTTCGCGGCGGCTGCCCCGGATCCAGCCGGTCCCCCGGCAAGCGCGCGCGCTGCCGCTTTGGCGCTGGTCGACTGGCGCCAGGTCGAAGTGGATCGCAGCACGCTGCGCATCGCTTTTGCCCGCCCGGGCATGAGCCTGACCCTGAACAGCGGCGCACAAGGCTACATTACTGACAGAGTGACCGATGTGCTGCGCGCACACGGCTTTGAGCGCATGCTGGTCGACATGGGCGAGCCCCGCGCCTTATCGGCCAAGCCTGACGGTACGGCTTGGCGCATTGGCATCGCCAACCCCGCGGACCGGCAAGAGACTGTGGCCAGTTTCGACGTGGTCGACAAATGCATCGCCACTTCCGGCGGCTACGGGACCATCCTCGATGCGGCCGGGTCCTTTACCCATATCTTCAACACGCGCGATGGCAGCACGGCACCGGCAATGTCCAGCGTTTCCGTTATCGCGAAGACCGGCATCGCTGCCGATGGCCTGGCCACTGCGATGTTGATGGTGCCGACGCGCAGGCGTGAGGCTGTTCTTCGGGCAGGCGGCGGCGAGAAGGCCATTTTCGTCACGCCTCAGGGCGTAGCCGCAACCGTCAACGCTTGAGCGAGTGCCACTCAGCATGAACCTGTTCTTCTGGCGCCAATCAGCGCTGCCCACCTTCTCGCGCGGCGGCATCCATCCCGACGAGCACAAGGAGCTGACCGAGAACCTGCCGATCGAGGACTTCATTCCGGCTAGTGTTTCCCTGCCCGTCAGCCAGAGCCTGGGAGCTTCGGCCGAGCCCGTGGTGGCCAATGCTGCCAAGGTGAAGCGTGGCGATGTCATCGCGACCGTGCCCGGCGGTGTTTCGCTGCATGCGCCGGTCAGCGGCATCGTCAAGAGCGTGCAGAGCGGTCCGCACGCTTCCCTGGTGTACGACACCGTGATCACCATTCAGGCAAAGCCGGCCGAAGACGACCCGCAGTTTCCCGAGCAGCCTGGCTGGCAAGCGCTGCCGGTGGCGCAGATGCTCGAGCGGATTCGCGACGCCGGGGTGGTCGGGCTCGGCGGCGCCGCCTTTCCGACCTATCGCAAGCTGACTTTGCCGAAAGACGCCAAGGTCGATACGCTGGTCATCAACGGTTCGGAATGCGAGCCCTATCTGACCTGCGACTACCGCCTGATGCTGGAAGAGAGCGAGAAAGTCGTGCTCGGTTCATGGCTGATCGCCAGGATAGTCGGCGTCAGGAACTGTGTTATCGGCGTGGAGGACAACAAGCTGCCGGCGGCCGAGAAGATGCGCGAGACCATCGCTCGGCTCGGACTGGAAAAGATGGACCCGCCGGTCAAGATGGTGGTGGCGGTCACGCAGACGCGCTACCCGCAGGGTTCGGAAAAGCAGCTCGTGCAATCGTTGACGGGTCGCCTGGTGCCCAAGGGCGGTTTGCCCATCGCAGTCGGCGTTGTGGTGCAGAACGTTGCCACGGCCATCGCCTGCCTGGATGCGATTCGCAACGGGAAGCCGGTGATGGAACGCGTGCTGACGGTTTCAGGCCGCGGCGTCAAGACGCCAAAGAACCTCAGGGTGCCGATTGGCACCTCGGCCAAGGACATCCTTGAGCATTGCGGCGGGTATGAGGGCGAGGTCGTGAAGATTCTCCTCGGCGGCCCCATGATGGGGCGCACCATTGCCGACCTCGGTGTCGCCGTGACCAAGGGTGCCAGCGGGTTGCTGTTCCTGACCGCGGCCGAAACCAGCATTACACATTACCAGGCATGCATTTCCTGCGGCGAATGCATCGATGCCTGTCCGATGGGTCTTGAACCGAATCGCGTATCGCAGTACGTGGAGGTCGGGCGTCCGCTGGAGACCGAGCAATTCGGCATCAAGGAATGCTTTGAATGCGGCTGCTGTTCATACAGTTGTCCGTCGCACCGGCCGCTGGTCCAGTTCATGCAGGTCGCGAAAGCCGCCTACCGTCGCCACGAGAGGAAAGCCAAGTGAGCGAAACCACCCCGACCCTGCATCTCTCGAGCGGCCCGCACATCGCTTCGGGCCGCACCACAGCCCAGATCATGTGGATGGTGAATCTGTCCTTGCTTCCCGCCTTGTTGTGGGCATGGGCGGTATTCGGCTGGGCCGTGCTCGCCGTGACCGCAGCGTCGATTCTCGGCTGTCTGGCCGCCGAGTACCTGGTCTGTCGCATTGCCAAGACCGCGTCGACGGTCTCCGACGGATCGGCATTCTGCTCTGGCCTGTTGCTGGCTTACACCCTGCCGCCGGCCATTCCGCTGTGGATGCCCTTCATCGGCGGCGCGCTGGCGCTGGTGTTTGCCAAAGGCCTGTTCGGTGGGCTGGGCTATAACATCTTCAACGTCGCGCTGGTCGGCCGCGCCATCATGATGGCCACTTTTCCGGTGGAAATGACGACGCGCTGGGTGGCTCCCGCTTTGGGCAAGGCCGATGCCGTTTCCGCCGCAACGGCACTGGCGCAGCTCAAGCTCGGCGGCCAGGAGGCGTTGGTGAAGATGCTCTCGGCATTGCCCGACGGCGCCCAAATCTGGTTCGACTTCTTCCTCGGCATGCGCGCCGGCTCGATCGGTGAAGTGTCAGTGCTGATGATCCTGCTGGGCGCGGCGTTCCTGCTGTGGAAGGGCATCATCAAGTTGTATATTCCGCTCAGCATCCTGGCCGGTGTTGCTTTAATGGCGCCGTTCTCGCCGGCGCCCGTGCTCTACATGCTTTCGGGCGGTCTGTGGCTCGGTGCCTTCTTCATGGCCACCGACTATGTGACCAGCCCGGTCACACCCAAAGGCCAGATCGTTTTCGGCATTGGAATCGGTGTGCTGACGGGCATTATTCGCAATTGGGGCGGCTATCCCGAGGGCATCTGCTACGCCATCATGCTCATGAACATACTCACCCCGGCGCTGAACGACTGGTTCAGGCCCAAGCGCCTTACTGCCGACGGAGTGCCGTCATGAGTGGAAAGATCGCAGACCAGGCGCCACCGAGCGGGCGCGAAATGGTGATTATCGCGCTGGGCCTGACCGTCGTATGTTTGGTCGCGGCGATGATACTCGGTGGCCTGTATTTCGTGACCCAGCCGGCGAAGGAGCACAATCTGCACCAGCGCGAGGAAATCATGATTCGCGGCCTGCTCGGGCTGAGTCCGCAAGCGAGGATTCAGGAAGTGCGCCGTTACCTCAAGAGCGACGGCAAGGATTTGCAGGTCATCTACCTGACCGGGAAGAAGCTCGCGCAGCTGGAGCTGGATGGCAGGGAAGTGGCGGCGCTTCCCGTCCCTGGCGACGTGATGGCAGCCAGTTCCGGTGAAATCAAGGACGAGTGGGTGAAGAAGCAGATCAAGGCAAGCAATCCGGACAACGTCAAGTATGCCGGCCGCTTCTTTGTCGGACTGGAAGGCGAGAAGCCCGCCGGCTATGTCGTCGAGGGCGTGACACTTGGCTTCAAGAATTGGGTGCGTTTTTTCATGGCGATCGACTCGGCGTATACCATCCAGGGCGTGGAGATTATCGAGCACGAGGAAGATCCGGGTCTGGGGGCCGAAATCGTGCAGCGCTACTTCAAGAACCAGTTCGCAGGCAGGGGTTTTGAAGACATCGAGAAGATCTCGGTCACCAAGGATCCGCTGCCCAAGGAGTGGCAGCTTGCCCTGGAGCAGCTTGGCGACATGCCCTTCCGGCCCTGGCTGGAAAAGTACAAGGAAATGCTGCCCAAGAATCCCAACATCTACGCGATCACCGGGTCGACCATCAGCAGCACGGCCGTTACCGTCGGCGTCAAGAGCGCACTCGCCAACTTCCGCAAGCGCATGAACATCGTGGGGAACTATCTATGAGCACGAATAGACCGCCGCCGCCCGTGTCGACGATGCTGATGCGCGGGCTGTTCGAAGAGAATCCGATCTTTCGCTTGGCCTTGAGTCTGTGCCCGGCCGTGGCGGTGACCACCTCGGTGAAAAACGGCCTGATGCTCGGGGTCGCCGTGCTCGTGGTGCAGGTGCTCTCGAGCATGTCCGCCTCCCTGGTAAAGCACGTCATCAACCCGAAAATCCGCATTCCGGTATTTACCCTGCTCATCGCCATCTGGGTAAGCGCCATGGACATGATCCTGGCCGCCTATTTCTCGGACATTTACCAGCAGGTCGGGCTGTACGTGAAACTGATCGTCGCCTTTGCTATCATCATTTCGCGCATGGAACTGTTTTCCATGAAACACAGCGTCGTGCCGAGCTTCTGGGATGGTCTGGGCATGGGTCTGGGCTTCCTCGTCGGCCTGGTGCTGGCTGGCGCTTTTCGGGAACTGCTGGGCAGCGGCAGCATTTTCGGCATCGCCGTGCTCCCGTTCAAACCTTTGCTGCTGGTCGTGCTTCCGGCCGGCGGATTTTTCACGATTGGACTGATCATGGCCATGTTCAATTGGGTCGACGTCAGGCGGGGCCACAAGTTGCCCTCGGGCGGAGGAGGCGCACATGGCTGACGCAAAAGTAGTCTCACCCCACGAGATCCTGGTCGAGGGCGCGCTGCCGGCCGATGTGACGGCGATACGCCTGGTGCGCACAACGGACGCCGACCTTCCGCTGGCAGTGGCTTCAGTGAAGCCGGCGCAGAAGCCGAATACCACCCTCGTGACCACGACCGAAACGCTCACCAGGCAGGATCACTACATGCTCACTGCCAAGGGTATCGATCAACCCTGGGATATCGCACCGTCGCCGCTGGCCATGGTGATTTCGGTCGTGATCGGTTCGGCACTGATCAACAACTTCGTGTTCACCCGCTACCTGGGGCTGTGCGTGTTCTTCGGGGTCAGCCGCAACAAGGACACCGCGATCGGCATGGGCGTCACCTTCACCATCGTCGGCCTGCTCTCCGGCATGATCTCCTGGGCGCTCAACACCTTCGCCCTGGTGCCGCTGAAGCTGGAATTCATGCAGATCATCGCCTTCATCGGCATCGTCGCCTGCCTGGTGCAGGCCACCGACCTGATCCTGAAAAAGGTGAACCCGATCTTGCACAAGAAGTTCGGCATCTACCTGGTGCTGATCACCACCAACTGCATCATCCTGGCGGTCCCCTTGCTCAACGCGACCAGCGGCGCGACCATGCTGCAGGCCTTTGGGCTGTCGCTGGGCGCCGGTGTTGGCTTCGCGCTGGCCTTGTTCCTGATGAGCTGCGCCATCGAGAAAGTGAACATGGCACCGGTGCCTGTGGTGTTCAAGGGATTGCCGATCGCATTCATCATCGCCGGGCTGTTCGCATTGAGCTTTCTCGGCTTTTCCGGTTTGAAGGTGGCATAAGCTATGGACTTGCTGCACATCGCGCTCTGGGGCGTCCTCGTCTTCACGACGCTCGGCCTGTTCTTCGGCATCGCACTGGCCAGTGCGGCGCGCAAGTTCCACGTCCCGGTCAATCCGCAGGTGGAGGAAGTGCGCGAGAACCTGCCGTCCGCCAACTGCGGCGCCTGCGGCTTTGCCGGTTGCCAGACCTACGCCGAGCGGGTGGTCGAGGACGAGAATGTGTCGCCTTCCCTGTGTACCCCCGGTGGCAAAGTGGTGGCTATCGACATTTCCCGGATCACCAAGAAGACCATGGGAGAGATCAAGGAAGTCGTGGCCATGCTGCGTTGTTCCGGCGCGGACTCGGTGGCGCGCAAGCAGGCCGAGTACGACGGCATCCATACTTGCCTCGGTGCCAATTTGGCGTTCGGCGGTTCCAAGGCCTGCAAGTACGGATGCCTGGGTCTGGGCGACTGCGTGCGCGTGTGCGCTTTCGACGCCATGAAGATAGGCGCATCAGGCATCGTCGAGATCGACTACGCGAAATGCACGGGCTGCGGCCTTTGCCTGGACGTGTGCCCGAAGGACTGCCTGGTCAGTTATCCGCGCGCTTATCGCGTTGCGCTGACCTGCCAGGCCAAAGGCAAGGGCAAGGAGGTCAAGGAAACCTGCACCGTGGGTTGCGTGCGCTGCCAGGCCTGCATCAAGAAGTGCCCGGCCAAGGCGATTTCCATCGAAGCCAATGGCGTTCTCACTATCGACCACAAAGCCTGTTTGGCTTATGGGCCGAGTTGCGAAGAGATCTGCGTCACAGTATGCCCCACCGATATCATTCATCATCCGGGTCAGCAGCCGGACCCCAACAAGCCCAAGCCCAGGAAATCGGCCAAGCCAGCCGAAAAGGCAGAAGCCGAAGAAGAGGCGGCATAGCCGCTGTCGCCGTCGCTCCGGGCTACGTTCTAAGCGCCGCCGACAGCGCGAACAGAATCAACCGATGCGTGGCAATACACCGCATTCCGCGTGGGCTTCGGCCGAAGCATCTGCTTTTCGCTGTCCAAAAAAAGCAGATTCCTCACGCTGCGCGGAATGACACCTTATGGCGACTCTCGCTAAGCGAAGCTGTATTTCGCCAGCGCCGCGCGCCACGGGCCGTTAGCCAGTTTTTCGAAGCCCTTCGAATTCGGGTGCAGTTCGTTGTCCCAGTCGCTGTCGATATCCAAGCAGCCGCGGCTGTCCACCAGATGCACCCGGCGCGTATCGTCCTCGTAGGGCGCAAAGGTGTCGTGGATGCGGTCGATCAGGAGTCGCACCAGGTCGCGGCGAAACTCCGGGTCGTCGCGCACCCCTGCCTGGTCCATCGCCGGCTTCAGCCAGGGGCCGAAAGGCAGGGCGATTCCGGCGATCTGCGCCGCTTTGCCGTTGGGCGGGGCATAGTCGTAGCAGTGCATGAACACCTGCGGGTGGCGCTCGGCGCTCTGGCCGCGCCAGGCCCAGCGGATATCGTGGATCATCCTCCCCATCCAGCCGCTCAGGTTGCGCATCAGTGCGTCAAAACTCGCCTCGTCCAAGCATCTGCCCGGTGAGGCTATGCCGGCGCACCGGCTTTTCAAGGCGAGCGAGTAATCGACCGCATCGTTGCCCGCGCCGCTGATGAACACCGCCGAGTAGTACTGCGCGTTGGGCGGCCGGAGCTCGTTCTGGAATTCGCCGGCGTAGCGGCCCTCGACGTAATCTTCGAGCCGGGCGCCGACGTAGCCCAGCGAAAGGATATTGGCATAGCCGGGCTTGAGCACCCGGTCGGACAATTGCTGCAGCAGGTTGTAGCCCGTGGGCAGCGGGTACCAGAACCAGGAATCGCCGACGGCCAGGATCGAGGGAAACGCGCCCGGCTCGACCGGCGTTCCGCTTCCGTAGTAGACCGGCATGATTTTCTCCTTCAAAGCGGGAGCAACAAGGGTACTATGCTCCCCATTTTTGCCAGACTTGTCACCATGGGCTACGCGGTCAAGGAGATTTTCTACACGCTGCAGGGCGAGGGCGCCCACAGCGGCCGGCCGGCCGTGTTCCTGCGCTTTGCCGGCTGCAACCTGTGGTCGGGCCGGGAGGCCGACCGCGCCGCGGCGGTATGCCGCTTCTGCGACACCGATTTTGTCGGCACCGGCGGTTCGGGCGGCGGGAAGTTCGAAACCGCCGGAGAGCTCGCCGCCGCGGTGGAGGCCTTGTGGCCGGGCGCAGCGCGGCCCGCGCCCGACGCGGCAGAGCGCTTTGTCGTCTGCACCGGCGGCGAGCCGCTGCTGCAGCTCGATGCCGCGCTGGTCGCGGCCTTGCGCGGCCGCGGATTCATGGTCGCGGTGGAAACCAACGGCACGCTGCTTCCGCCCGAAGGGGAGTTGTGGCTGACGGTGAGCCCTAAGGCCGGCGCGGAACTCAAGCTGCGGCGCGGCGACGAACTGAAGCTGGTCTATCCGCAGGCCGGGGCCGAACCGGAGCGCTACGCGCAGCTGGAATTCAGGCATTTCTTTCTGCAACCCATGGACGGCCCGGAGCTGGCGCACAATACGCGCCAGGCCATCGGCTACTGTCTCGCCCACCCGCAGTGGCATTTGTCGCTGCAGACGCACAAACTCATAGGAATACGTTGATGGAAATCTGGAAGGCATTCACCCTGGAGTCGGCGCACCGGCTGCCCAACGTGCCCGAGGGGCACAAGTGCGCGCGCGTCCACGGCCATTCGTTTCGTGTCGAGATCCACGTGCGCGGGGAAGTCGACGCGCACATCGGCTGGGTGCAGGACTTCGCCGATATTTCGGCGATATTTCAGCCGCTGCACGCGCAGCTCGACCATTGCTACCTGAACGATGTGCCGGGGCTGGAAAACCCGACCAGCGAGAACCTGGCGCGGTGGATCTGGGACCGGCTGAAGCCGGCGCTGCCGCTGCTCGCGCAGGTGGTGGTGCACGAGACCTGTACCTGCGGCGCGATCTATCGCGGCGAGAAATGAGATTGACCATTGCTGGGACAAACGGAGGAAACATATGGATTTGGAGCTGAAGGACAAGGTCGCGATCGTCACCGGCGGTACGCAGGGCATAGGCAAGGCAGCGGCGCTGCGCCTGGCGGCCGAAGGCGCGCGCGTCGTCATCGCGGCGCGCGGCCGCGAGTTGCTGGATCAGGTCGCGGGCGAAATCCGCGCGGCCGGGGGCAGCGTCGCCGCGGTGCAGGCGGACGTCAGCCGGGCGGAGGATTGCGCGCGGCTGGTGGCGGAGGCGGTCCAGGCCTTTGGCCGGCTCGACATCCTGGTCAACAATGCCGGAACTTCGGCCACGGGCGAATTCGAAGCGGTGACCGACGACCTCTGGCAGGCCGACTTCGAGCTGAAGCTGTTCGCCGCGATCCGCCTCGCGCGCCTCGCCATTCCGCACATGAAACGGCAGGGCGGGGGGCGCATCGTCAACATCACCAACATCGGCGCGAAACAGCCGCGCGCCAAGTCGATGCCGACCACGGTCACGCGCGCCGCGGGACTCGCGTTCACCAAGGCGCTGTCCAAGGAATTCGCGCCGCACCAAATCCTGGTCAACGCCATCTGCATCGGTTCGGTGCGCGCGGGCCAGCACGATAGGAAGGCGGCAAAAGCGGGCATTGCGGCGGAGCAGTACTACGCCAACATGGGCAAGGATATTCCGCTGGGGCGGGTCGGGCGGGCCGAGGAAGTCGCGAACGCGATCGCGTTTCTCGCCTCCGGCGCCGCGAGCTTCATCACCGGCAGCAGCCTCAACCTGGATGGCGGCGTTTCGAACGTGTTGTAGGGGGAAACTGTTCGTACATTTTTCGGGAGACAGCAAGCATGAGCAAGGCATTCGATCTGGCCGGCCGCGTGGCCCTCGTCACCGGCGGCAACGGCGGCATCGGCCTGGGCATGGCCACAGGCCTCGCGCAAGCCGGGGCGGCACTGATGATCGCCGGGCGCAATCCGGCCAAGAACGCGGCCGCGGTCAAGTCGCTGCAGGCGCTGGGC
>JAJZUN010000725.1 GCA_021848555.1 Pseudomonadota bacterium
GTCGTCGAGCAGCTGCAGCGCGGCTGCGGCGACCGCCGCGGCGGTGTTGCGGCCGAAGGGCTCGAGCAGGTAGTCGAGCGCCAGAGCTGCGCGGTTGACGGCGCGGTAGTGGTCGGCGGTCTGGAAGTAGAAATCGCGGTTGGTCACCGTCAGCACGCGCTGCACTCCGGGCAGCGCGGCGGCGCGCGCGAAGGTCTTCTGCAGCAGGCTTTGGCCGTCGGCCAGGCCGATGAACGGCTTCGGATGGCCTTCGCGCGACAGCGGCCACAGGCGCGATCCGGCGCCGCCGGACAGGATCACGGGTATCAAAGTTGGTTCCGGCATGAGGTGGATTCGGTTTGGCAAGGTCTGGAAAGGAGCCGTTGGGGCAGGTGGATGCTCAGCTGGCGCATCGCTGCGATCGATCGTGCATAAGCTGCGCGCGCAGAACCGTAGCGCATCAACATGACAATTGTTGTTGCCATGCGACAACGGGGGCAACCTTCAATCGCGGGGCGTTGCGCCGCAGCAATAGAGCCCGCCCGATTGGATGAGGACTACGGAAATGTTGTCAAATCGGCCTTTCGTTCCTTGGGCGCATCTAGACAATGGTGGACCAGAATTCCCTGATCTTTGTCGCCGGGCACCGTGGCATGGTCGGCGCGGCGATCGTCCGTGCGCTGCTCGCCGCCGGGCATCCGGCAGAACGCATCGTGACCCGCAGCCACGCCGAATTGGATTTGACCGAGCAGGCGGCAGTGCGCGCGTTCTTCGCGCAGGTGCGGCCGGACGAGGTCTATGTGGCGGCCGCCAAGGTCGGCGGCATTCGCGCGAACAACACGTATCCGGCCGAATTCATCTACGGCAATTTGATGATCGAGGCGAACGTGATCGACGCGGCGTTTCGCGCCGGGGTGAAACGCTTGCTGCTGCTCGGGTCGAGTTGCATTTACCCGCGACTGGCACCGCAGCCGATGCGTGAGGATGCGCTGCTGACGGGCGTGCTGGAGGCGACCAACGAACCGTACGCGATCGCGAAGATCGCCGGAATCAAGTTGTGCGAGAGCTACAACCGGCAGTACGGGGCAAGCCAAGGCGTTGACTACCGCAGCGTGATGCCGACCAATCTGTACGGCCCCGGCGACAATTACCACCCGGACAACTCCCATGTGATCCCGGGATTGATCCGCCGCTTCCACGAGGCGAAGATGCGCGGTGACGCCGAGGTCGCGGTGTGGGGAAG
This sequence comes from Pseudomonadota bacterium, assembly GCA_021848555.1. Next base: position 1,223 of record JAJZUN010000725.1, read on the forward strand.
CGGCACGCCGCGGCGCGAGTTCCTGTTCGTCGACGATATGGCCACGGCGTGCCTGCATGTGATGCGGCTCGACCACGGCGAATACGCGCGGCAGACGCAGCCGATGCTCAGCCACATCAACGTGGGCTATGGCAGCGACGTCAGCATCGCCGAGCTTGCGCAACTCGTTGCCGACGTGGTCGGCTACGGTGGCCGGCTGGTGTTCGACTCCAGCAAGCCCGACGGTACGCCACGCAAGCTGATGGACAGTTCGCGGCTGCAGGCGATGGGCTGGCGGCCGACGGTCGATTTGGCGCAAGGCCTGCGGCTGGCCTATCAGGATTTTCTCGACAACACCAACCGACAATAAGCTCGCCCATGACCCAACAACGCAAAGTTGCGCTGATCACCGGCATCACCGGACAGGATGGTTCTTATCTCGCCGAGTTGCTGCTCGAAAAGGGCTACATCGTGCACGGCATCAAGCGCCGCACGTCGTTGTTCAACACCGATCGGATCGATCACCTGTACCACGATCGTCATGAAGAAGGCGTGCGGTTTTTCCTGCACCACGGCGACATGACCGACTCGAGCAGTCTGTTGCGCATCATCCAGCAAACGCAGCCCGACGAGATCTACAACCTTGCCGCACAAAGCCACGTCGCGGTGTCGTTCGAGGAGCCGGAGTACACGGCCAATTCGGACGCGATCGGGGTGCTGCGGCTGCTCGAAGCGATCCGCATCCTCGGGCTGGAGAAGAAGACCCGCTTCTATCAGGCCAGCACTTCGGAGCTCTACGGTCTGGTGCAGGAAGTGCCGCAGAAAGAAACGACACCGTTCTATCCGCGCAGCCCGTACGCGGTGGCCAAGCTGTACGGCTACTGGATCGTCGTCAACTACCGCGAGGCCTACGGCATCTACGCCTGCAACGGCATTCTGTTCAACCACGAAAGCTCGCGCCGGGGCGAGACGTTCGTCACGCGCAAGATCACCCGGGCGCTGGCGCGGATCAAGCTGGGGCAGCAGGACTGCCTGTACCTGGGCAACCTGGATGCGAAGCGCGACTGGGGCCATGCGCGCGACTACGTCGAGATGCAGTGGCTGATGCTGCAGCAGGACAAACCCGAGGACTTCGTGATCGCCACCGGCGTGCAGTACAGCGTGCGCGAGTTCGTCACGGTGGCGGCGCGCGAACTCGGCATGTCGGTGCGCTGGGAAGGCAACGGGGTCGATGAAAAGGGCTACGACGCCGACGGGCGTTGTGTGGTCGCTGTCGATCCGCGGTATTTCCGGCCGACCGAGGTCGAGACGCTGCTTGGCGACGCGACCAAGGCGCGTGAAAAGCTGGGTTGGACGCCGCGCATCGAGTTCGCCGAGCTTGTGCGCGAAATGGTGCGCGAGGATCTGGCTTCGGCTCAGCGCGACGAATAGGTTCGCGCCAACGGCTACCAGGTTCCGAGGCACAGAGAGTCGGAGGACTTTCGATATCGACGGCGCGGACGGCCACACCGAGCTCGGCGGCAAGCGGCGCC
>JAJZUN010000726.1 GCA_021848555.1 Pseudomonadota bacterium
TCTTGACGTAGCCGTCGGGCTGCATCACCGCGAGGTCGCCGGAATGGAACCAGCCGCCAGCGAAAGCTTCGTCTGTCGCCTTGGCGTTTTTCAGATAGCCCTTCATGGTGATGTTGCCGCGGAACATGATTTCACCCATGGTCGCGCCGTCCGCCGGCACCGGGGTCATGGTCTCGGCGTCCATCACCGCAAGGCCTTCCTGCATCAGATAGCGCACGCCCTGGCGGCCGTTGCGCTCGGCGCGTTTGCCGATATCCAGCGCGTCCCACTCCTCGTGCTTGGCGCACACCGTCGCCGGCCCGTAGGTTTCGGTGAGCCCGTAGACATGGGTCAGATCGAAGCCGATTTGCTCCATGCCTTCGATCATCGCCGCGGGCGGCGCGGCGCCCGCCACCATCGCCGACACCTTGTGCCCGATGCCCGCGCGCAGGGCCGGATCGGCGTTGATCAACCCGCTGTGCACGATGGGCGCCCCGCAGTAATGCGTGACGCCATGCTGTTTGATCAGGCCGAAAATCTGCACCGGATCGATCTTGCGCAAACAGACGTTGACCCCGGCATTGGCGGCCACGGTCCAGGGAAAGCACCAGCCGTTGCAATGGAACATGGGCAGCGTCCACAGATAGACCGCATGCTGCGGCATGCCCCAGGTGACGATATTGCACACGCCGTTGAGATAGGCGCCGCGATGGTGATACACCACCCCCTTGGGATTGCCGGTGGTGCCCGAGGTGTAATTCAGCGAGATCGCCATCCACTCGTCGGCGGGCGGCTGCCAGGCGTAATCCGGGTCGCCCCCGGCGAGCAGGGTCTCGTAATCCGCCTCCCCGAGGCGCTCGCCCGGGCCTGAGTACTCCGGGTCGTCGATGTCGATCACGATCGGCCGGTGCACCACCTGCGCCAGCGCCTGCGCGACGGTCGCGGAAAACTCCCGGTCCGCGATCAACACCCGCGCATTGCCATGGTTCAGCATGAACGCGATCGCGTCGGCATCCAGGCGCGTATTCAGCGTGTTCAGCACCGCCCCAAGCATCGGCACGCCGAAGTGGCATTCATACATTTCGGGCGTGTTGGAAGCCATTACCGCCACGGTGTCGCCGATGCCGATGCCGCGCCCGGCCAGCGCCGAAGCCAGGCGCCGGCAGCGCGCATAGGTCTCGCGCCAGGTGTAGCGCCGCGATCCGTGAATCACCGCGGTCCGCTCGGGATAGACATAAGCCGCGCGCTCGATGAAGCTGAGCGGCGTCAGCGGCGCGTGATTGGCCGGGTTGCGGTCGAGGTCGGTTTCGAAGGCGTTAGCGCGGTCCATGGGCATCCCGCTTGGGCATCAGAGGTACGGATCAATCTACCACAACTCGGCGCGCGTCCAAACCGCGCCCGCCCCCGAGGCCCGGCAGCCGCACCATCCTCAATGGCGCTCGCGCAATCTGGCGAGCCTTGCCTTGAGGTCCGGCAATGCCGCGGCCACCGCCTTCTCGCCTTCGAGCACCGCCAGGTGCCGGTCCTGGAAATCGGTCCCCTTGATGCCCGGTGTCGCCGGGCGGATCACCACGTCCGCATCCCTGAGCTCGTAGCGCCCTATGGTCTGCCCCATGATGGAGAAAGTCTGCAGCAGCACGTCTATGGTGCTCTTGGTGCTGCCGTGTTGCGGCTGGTCGGAGATATCCACGGCGATGACGAAATCGGCGCCCATGTCGCGCGCCGCTCTGACCGGTACCGGGCTCACCAGGCCGCCGTCGACGTATTCGCGGCCATTGATCTTCACCGGCTGAAAAATCCCCGGCACGCTGCTCGATGCGCGCACCGCCATGCCGGCATTGCCGGTGCGGAACACGGTCGCTTCGCCGCTTTGCAGATCGGTGGCGACCGCGGCGAACAGGCGCGGCAGCTTTTCCAGTGTGCGCTGGCCGAGCGCGCGGTTGATGAAATTCTGCAGGGCCTCGCCGCGGATGACCCCGCGATCCGGCAGCGACCAGTCGCTGAGCTGGCCCTCCTCCAGCTGCAGCGCCAGCTTTTGCAACTCGAAACCGCCGTTGCCGGCCGCATACAGCGCCCCGACCACGGCGCCGGCGCTGGTGCCGACGACGAGATCGGGAACGATGCCCTGCGCCTCCAGCGCCTTGATCGCTCCGATATGGGCGAAACCGCGCGCCGCGCCACCGCCCAGGACCAGCGCGACCTTGGGCGCGGGCTTGACCGGCGCGGCGCACGCGGCCAGCAGCGCCAGCGCCAGACCGACAGCGAGCAGACGAAGTTGCGGCGGGTTCATGTAGGCGGAATTTTATCCTGCTTTCCCGCCGGCACGCGCTTTTCCATTCGGCGGCGGATCGCTCGAATGCGCCTGCTGCCTCGCACCGCCCTGTCTCCGGCGTCGATGCGCTAAAATGACAAAGTACGGTGTACGCTGCCGTACACATCAAAACCGGTAGCCATCCCGCGCCACGGCCAGCACTCAACTCGCGCTCGTGGCCTCGCCATCGAGCTTGAGCCAGACGCATTTGCCCTTGCTCTGCGCCTGGATGTCCGCGAGCATCTTGTCGTGCGCGTCGATCTCCTCTTCGCTGGCGGCGAGCACCGTCAGCCGGGTGCGCTCGGCGCTAACGCCCCCGCCCGATTCAGGCGCCGCCGGCGCCTGCTCCAGCTCCATCACCAGGCTCTCCTGGCCGCGCGTCATGGCGAGGTAGACCTCGGCCAGCAGTTCGGCGTCGAGCAAGGCGCCATGCAGGGTACGG
>JAJZUN010000727.1 GCA_021848555.1 Pseudomonadota bacterium
CTGGGTATGCCCGCCCGAGACCAGGAGCGCGACAAACGGAAATTGCGGCGGCTTCGCGGCGAGCAGCGGCGAGAGCAGATGGCCCTCGAGATGATGGATGCCGATGGCCGGAACGCCGAGCGTGAACGCGAGCGCGTTGGCGACGCTGGTGCCGACGAGCAGCGCGCCGGCCAGCCCGGGCCCCTGGGTGTACGCGACGGCATCGATATGCGCGAGCTCGGCGCCGGCCTCGCGCGCGACCTGGCGTATCAGCGGCAGCACGCGCCGTATATGGTCGCGCGAGGCAAGCTCGGGCACCACGCCGCCGTAGTCCTGGTGCATCGCGATCTGCGTATGCAGGGCATGCGCGAGCAGGCCGCGCTCGCTGTGATACAGCGCGATGCCGGTTTCATCGCAGGACGTCTCTATGCCCAGGATCAGCATAGTGCGGGCTTGCAGGCGTTCGGGGTTGTCACTAATGAAGAAAGCGCAGACGTGAATGGATATAATACGCGAGTTTTTGCATCGGGCGCGCGGCCCGTCGCAGGTCTGAATTTGGAAGCGGAATGCGGTGCTTGATCACTTTGTTGTTGCTGTTTGGCCTGATGGCTGGAGCCCAGGGCCAGACGCCGGACTTGGCTCATCTGAGCCTGTCCGCGGCCGATGCGCTGCTGTTGCAGAAAAACCGCGAATTGCAGGCGGCACGGCGCGCGGTCGAGGCGGCGCAGGCCGCGACGCTCAGCGCCGGCGCGCGTCCCAATCCGAATCTCAGCCTCGGCGTCGGCTCCATCAATCCGCAGGTCGGGGTCGGCGCAGGCGGGCTGCGCGATAAGGTCGTCGACAGCTCGATCCGCATCGACCAATTGGTCGAGCGCGGCAATAAGCTGGAACTGCGCGTATCCACGGCGAAAAAGCTGGAGACGGCAAGCAGCGACGATCTGGCCGACATGCTGCGCCAGCAGCGCCTCGCCTTGCGCGGCGGCTATTACGACCTGCTGCTCGCGCAGGACCGGCTCGCGATCAGCGTCGATACCGCCGAGTTGTACCAGCGCAGCCTGCAGGCGGCGGAGCTGCGTCTGAAGGCCGGCGACATCGCCAGTTCCGACGTGGCGCGCATCCGCGTCGATGCGCTGCGCGCGCAAAACGACGCGCGCGCGGCCGAAGCCGACCGCAGGCGCGCCCAGTTCGCGCTCGCCTACCTGATAGGCGCGGAGCAGCAGGCCGAGTCGATCAAGGCGACCGACCCGTGGCCTGCGCCGCAGGCGACGCTTGCAGCCGACCTCGAGCAGATGATCGAGCGCCGGCCGGACGTGCGCGCCGCGCGCGCGCGCGTCGAAGCGGCGAGCGCCGCGCTCGACTTGGCGAAGAGCCTGCGCAAGCGCGACCTCACGCTGGGCGCGCAGTTCGACCACTACCCGGTGAATCCCAATTACGCGGCGGGCAGCGGCGCCGGCACGGGCAACACCTGGGGCGTGTTCGTGAGCGTTCCTTTATTCACCCGCTACTACTACGAGGGCGAGATTCGGAGCGCCGAAGTCGCCTACGATGCCGCTGCCGACAATCTCGAGCGTACGCGCGCTCTGGCGCGTTCCGATATCGCCAAGGCGCGTTCTGACGTGGACGCCGCAGCAGAGCGCCTGGCACGTTACCGCGACAGCATGCTCGGTGAAGCAAAAAAATCGGCTGACTCGGCCGAATTCGCCTACAAGAACGGCGCCATCGGCGTGATGGATTTGCTCGATGCACGGCGCACGCTGCGGGCGATACAGTTGGACGCGGCCGCGGCGCAGGCGGATCATGCCAAAGCGCTGGCGGCCTGGGAAGCGGGACGGGGCGCAACGCAGTAGACGCTGCACAAGCTTGGAGGGGGAGTGCGTAATTCGTTGTGGATGGTATTGCTGGCTGCGCTATTCGCCGCAGGCTGCGGTCAATCTGACAAGAAGTCCGAGACCGCGCCGGCCAAGCTGGAGGGCAACCAGCTCGTGTTTCCTGCAGGCGCAGCGCAGCTCGCAACCATCAAATCCGAGGCCGCTGCGCCGGGCAAGCCTGCCAGCTTGCGCATTTCCGGCAGGCTGGTTTGGGACGAAGGCCGGACCGTGCGCGTGTTTCCGCCGTTTTCCGGGCGCGTGCTGCGCATTCTCGCCAGCCGCGGCGACGCGGTAAAGCCGGGACAGACGCTGGCCGTGCTCGCTTCGCCCGAGTTCGGCCAGGCGCAGGCCGACGCGCGCCGCAGCAGCGCCGATTTCGCGTTGGCCGAGAAGAACCTCGCGCGCCTGCGCGAACTCAGCGCCCATGGCGTCGCGCCGAACAAGGACCTGCAGGCAGCCGAGGCCGATTACGCGCGCGCCCAGTCCGAACAGCAGCGCGCGCAGAAAAGGATCAGCCTCTACGGCGGCAACGAGGCCGCGGTCGACCAGAGCTTCGCGCTCACGAGCCCCATCGCCGGCACCGTGGTCGAGCGCAATATCAATCCGGGGCAGGAGCTGCGCTCGGACCTGGTGCTCGCGAATGCGCCGGCGATGTTCGTGGTGACCGATCCCAGCCGCCTGTGGGTGCAGCTCGACGCCAGCGAAGCCGATCTCGCCCATCTGCAGCGCGGCCAGACGCTGCGCCTGTATTCTTCGGCGTATCCCGGCCAGCCCTTTGGCGCCAAGGTCGAGATGGTGTCCGATTTCATCGATCCGGCGACGCGGGTGCTCAAGGTGCGCGCAGCGGTGGACAACCGCGAGCGCAAACTCAAAGGCGAGATGTTC
>JAJZUN010000728.1 GCA_021848555.1 Pseudomonadota bacterium
CACGGCGCGCGCCTTGGACAGCGTCTCCCGCCACTCCGAAGCCGGATCGGAATCGGCGACGATGCCCGCTCCCGCCTGCATATGCAGCACGCCGTCCTTGATCAGCGCGGTGCGCAGCGCGATCGCCAGGTCCATGTCGCCGTGAAAGCCGAGGTAGCCGACCGCGCCGGAATAAATGCCGCGCTTCACCGGCTCCAGCTCGTCGATGATTTCCATCGCCCGCACCTTGGGCGCGCCCGACACCGTGCCCGCCGGAAAACTCGCGCGCAGCACCGCCATCGCATCGAGTCCCTCGCGCAAGACGCCTTCCACGTTGGAGACGATGTGCATGACGTGAGAATAGCGCTCGATCACCATGTTCTCGGTCACGCGCACGCTGCCGGTAGCCGCCACGCGGCCGACGTCGTTGCGGCCCAGGTCCATCAGCATCACATGCTCGGCGCGCTCCTTCGGATCGGCCAGGAGTTCGGCCGCAAACGCCTCGTCCGCCTCCGCCGTCGCGCCGCGCGGACGCGTGCCGGCGATCGGGCGCAGCGTGACCTTGCCGCCCTCGAGGCGCACCAGGATTTCGGGCGAGGCGCCGACGACGTAGAAATCCTCGAAGTCGAAGTAGAACATGTAGGGCGAGGGGTTCAGCGTGCGCAGCACCCGGTACAGCGCCAGCGGCTCGGCCGCGAACGGCAGCGACAGGCGCTGCGACAGCACCACCTGCATCACGTCACCGTCGTGGATATAGCGTTTGGCGCGCGCCACCGCCGCCTTGTAGCCGGCCTCGCCGAATGCCGATTGCGCGGGCTCGGCCGGCTGCGGCGCCTCCGGCGGTATCTCGACCGGCGCGCGCAGCGCGGCGAGCAATTCGCGCAGGCGCAGCTGCGCTTTGTGATACGCACCCGGCACTTCCGGTTCGGCGTACACCACCAGCGTCAATTTCCCAGAAAGGTTGTCGACGATGGCGACTTCCTCCGACAGCAGCAGCAGGATGTCGGGCGTGCCCAGGGTATCGGGCGGCGCGGACGCAGCCAGGCGCGGCTCTATGTAGCGCACCGTGTCGTAGCCGAAGCATCCGACCAGACCGCCGCAGAAGCGCGGCAGGCCGGGCAAAGTCGCGACCTTGAAGCGCTTGAGATAGTCGTTGATGAACGCGAGCGGATCGCCTGAATCGGAGCGCTCGGCAATGCGGTTGCCGGACAACACCAGCACCGTCGCGCCTTGCACATTGATGCGCGTGGACGAGGCGAGGCCGATGAAGGAATAGCGGCCGAAGCGCTCGCCGCCCTGCACCGATTCGAGCAGGTAGGAATAAGGCTTGTTGGCCAGCTTCAGGTAGATCGACAGCGGCGTGTCGAGATCGGCGAAGGTCTCGAGTACCACGGGGATGCGGTTGAAACCCTGCGCCGCGAGGCGCTTGAATTCGACTTCAGTCATGACTGCTCCAAAAAACGATCCGGAAAAACGAAACAGGTGGGGCGAAGATGCCAGCGCCCCGCGAACGGGCCTAGGACCGCCAGCAGCGCCAGCTTTCCCAGGCGCAGCGCGCCCAATTTCCGGAGTTTGCGAGTATCACGACTTTGTGCTTTGAAGTAAGTCTGCAGCCTCTGACAAGGAGCCAACTATAGCATCACAGTCCAGATCGTGCACGTCCCCGCCCTCGTTGTAGCCGTAGGAGACGCACACCACCGGGCAGCCGGCGGCGCGCGCCGCCAGCGCATCGTTGGCCGAGTCTCCGATCAGCAGGACCCGCGGCGGCGCGAGCGCGAATTCGGTGCAGATATGGGCGAGCTGCATCGGGTCGGGTTTCTTGCGCGCCAGCGTGTCGCCACTCACCACCAGCTCGAACCAGGGCGCGAGGCCCGTTCGTTCGAGCAGCGGCAAAGTGAACCGCGCCGCCTTGTTGGTGACGCAGGCAAGGCGCAGGCGCAGGGCGCGAAATTGCGCGAGGCCATCGAGCACGCCCGGATAGACGGCGCTGCGCCGGCCCGATTCCTCGAAATAGAACTTCTCGAACAGAGCCAGTGCCTCGGGTTGCAGCGCATCGGCGCGCGCATCGGCGGTGCTCGCCCGCAAGCAGCGCTCGACCAGCTTGGGAATGCCCTTGCCGATGTAGTTACGGACCTCTTCCTGCGAGCGAACGGGCAAGCCCAGCGCGGCGAGCATGCGCTCGGCCGCGGCGGCGATGTCGGGTACGGTGTCGAGCAGCGTGCCGTCGAGATCGATCATTACGGCGGCGATGCCGCGCCCCAGAACCACGGCAGCCCTACGCGGACTGGATCGCCGCGCGCATGGCGGCGATGGTCGCCTTGTAGTCCTGGGCGCCGAAGATGGCGGAACCGGCGACGAAGGTATCGGCCCCGGCACGCGCGATGGCGGCGATGTTGTCCACCTTTACGCCGCCATCGACCTCGAGCATGATTTCGCGCCCGGAGAGGTCGATGCGGCGGCGCGCCTCGGCCAGTTTGGCCAATGCGTGCGGAATGAACGTCTGCCCGCCGAATCCGGGATTGACCGACATGATCAGCACCAGGTCGAGCCGGCCGAGCACGTGATCGAGATAGCTGAGCGGCGTCGCCGGGTTGAACACCAGGCCGGCCTTGCAGCCATGCTCGTGGATCAGCGCGATCGTGCGGTCGACGTGTTCGCTGGCTTCGGGGTGAAAGCTGATGATATCGGCGCCCGCGCGGGCGAAGTCGGGAACGATGCGGTCCACCGGCTTCAACATCAGGTGCACGTCG
>JAJZUN010000729.1 GCA_021848555.1 Pseudomonadota bacterium
GCATAGCGAGGCAACTCTCGATAGGGGACCTCACCGAGAAAGGTCACATTCCGGTGCCGCGCAAGCCGGCGTTGTGCCCCCACTGTGTCGACCCCGATCAGCAGGATCGCGCAATGCGGAAAAGCATCAGCCACTGCGGCAACCAACTCGATGTCGAACCATTCAGCGATCGCGCCGTAGTAGCCGATGACGCGGCGCCCCGCGACATCCTTGTAGACGTCCTGCGGCGCTTGAGCAAAGTGGTCGTAATCCGCTCCATTGCGCACCACTACACTTCGTCTCGTCTTACCCGCCACCACGTTGTCGATCCAGGCAGACGTCGTGACGGTGAGATCGCAGATCTCGAGCAGCGCCCTCTCCTGCGCGAGCATGGCCGTAGAGACGCCTCCAAATCCTTCGTGGTGATCCATGCAGTCATATACGAGGCGGCTATTCGGCAAAACGGCCGCGACGCTCAACCAGTACGGGTGTTGAACTAACGCCACCAGCGAACGGATATCAGCCCATCCCAACAGCAGGCCCATACCCTCCCGCAACTGCGCCGAATGCTGCACGCCCGGCGGATCGTCGTAAACGAGCGGAGAACCCTTCAAATAGAGGCGCAGAGAGAACAGGCGCCCGGCATCGCCCAAGGGCTCCAGCGCGAAGCCCGGCTCTTCGCTGTCGACGAAATCCACCGAGACGTAGAACACGCGATGCCCGCGCCCAGCCAATTCCAGGGCCAGTTGCTGGGGGCGCTGATGCCTGAAGTGCCAGTCGATGACACCGAAGACCACATAGTCGCGCTTGCCCGCAAGTGCGGGCGCCAGTCTGATCGACGAATCGGGTGGGGCCCAGGCCCCGACGGAACGTCGCAGGCGTCGCGCGAAAACACGACGCAGTACGCCCGACAGTCTCCGGCGTATTCCGGCTGGAATTGGCAGGCGCCTATATGCATTGCGCAGCCCTTCGAACAGACGCCGAGCGTCTTCGTCGCGAATTCCATGCCGCGCGACGCGTAACAGCATCCGCAATGGCCGAGTCAGGCGCCAAGACCTGCTGGACAGCACGGCACCCAGTCGCTCGTTCGTCGCATCGCGCTCCGCAAGCGCTTCATCACGCTCTGCCTCGGCTACCTGCACGGCTGCCTGCGCGGCCGCACCACATTCGCCGGCCACACGTACCACCGTGCGCAGGCTGAGGCGCAAGTAATCGGCACGCACCGCCCGCATGAACTCGGTGAAGCGCCCGTTCGCCACCGCAAAATCATCTCGAGCGGGCCTCGCCAACGAGTTCGTGGGCCCGCGCGTGCAAACCACGAAATATCGATAATGCGGTGCCTCAAAATCAAAGGGATAGAATTCAGCGTTGAAGCGACGACTCACCTCAAGCAAGAACTCCCTAAACTCACCGATATCCCAACCGGCGATGACCAGCGGAAGCAGTTCCTTCAGCCACGGTACGTGCCCATGACCGATACACTGGCATGCCCACCCCTTCTCCTCCAGCACCTGCACCGTTGTTCGAAGGGATGGAAGGCCATAGCTGTAGTGTTCACTCAGCCAGGAATAATTCCGCCCATAGATCTCCTCGTATTCTCGATCAATGAACTTATCCGCCTCGCGCGCGACGCCGTCATCTTCGACCGGAAAACCTAGGATTAAAATCCTTTCTGCCAACGCCGACACCCGCTCAAGAAAGTCACGCCGAAATTCCCGAGGAACATGCTCCAAGACATCGATCGCAGACACTGCCGAAAACCGCCTCCCCTCTAAGCTAGGGCTATTGACATCACCCCTGATCCGTCGACCCTCGCCATCCTCCGAGATCAGCGGATCGACAAATGTCTTCTGAACCCCGGGAAGAAAATTATCGAACAAAGCATCAGGGCCACAACCAATATCTAGGAGATTATCGCCTGCACGCACGCCCGCCTGAACGAGCAGTTGCTCGCATGCCTTGTAGCGACTATATTGATCGAAGAGCATTTCCGCAGCGCCATCCCTGCCCGTTACTTGGCCATTCCTCGATACCCGCGATAAACCTGCCTCGACGCGCTCCTTCGCACCGGTCCGCAACCGCGCCTCCTCTGTCGCCACAAAACCGCTCTTGAGGAGTCCGCGCTCTACATATTCGGGCGCATGCGCCCGAACAAAGTCGGGCAATCCGTCATACACCACAAGGGAGAACTGCAAATCTCGCCCAAAAAGATCCTGCCCGCTCTGTATGGCTTCCTCCACAGTAGAGAATTTCGTGTAGCGCTCGCAATTGTATTCGTCATGAGAAAACGCCCGAATCTTTTCAATGGCTCTTTCTGCCCCTCCTAGGAAGCTAAAATGCCAACCACCGTCATCAACAACACGAAAATCAGCAGAGCCGCGTTTACCTGCGAGAATTTCCCCCTGGAAAGACACGACCTTTCGCCTAAATTCTGACGGTCGCCCGATGTCAGCCACCCTGGTAAGGGCTGTGCCATACCAAGGAAAATTCAGACATTCATTATTAAGGCAATAATAAAAGAGTCGCTGACGGAAAACGAGCGCGCAAGCAGAAGCCAAATTTAATTCAGAAGGAAGTCGGGGGATTTCATCGACATCCGACAGCATGATCAGCGCATCTTGCGGCAACCCTTTCAGCCCACGAGTAATGGCGTCACGCTGAAAATACTCGCGCCCGAACGGACTACTATCAATCGGCATATCCCGCACAACAATGTGCTCGATCTTTTCAAGAAAACGAGCAAAGCGCC
>JAJZUN010000018.1 GCA_021848555.1 Pseudomonadota bacterium
CCGCCATACGGCATCAAATACGGTTCGAACTTTCAGCCCTTCGTTGGCCAGCGTGACGTCAAGGACCGCAAGGACGAAGACCTGACCCAGGAACCGGAAATGATCAAGGCGTTCCGGGATACATGGGAGCTTGGCCTTCATTCGTATTTGACCTATCTGCGTGATCGGCTCGTGCTGGCGAAAGAGTTGCTACACGAGTCTGGAAGCGTGTTTGTCCAAATATCTGATGAGAATGAGCATCTTGTTCGAAATTTGCTCGATGATGTACTTGGATCATCTAATTACATTTCGACGGTTAAGTTTCGCAAATCTACCGCTACTTCTTCGTCATTACTTCCCACGACAAACGACCTTCTAATCTGGTACTCCAAGCGCCGCGATGCTGTTAAGTATCGACAGCTATTCTGGGACAAATCAAATGAATTGGCGAGCTATGTGTGGGTCGAGAATAGAGGGAAAGGACAAAGCCGCAAATTGACGCGTCCCGAGCAGCAGGACTGGACACTATTAAATGGTTTGTCGATCTTCTCAGCACAGAATTTGCGGTCACAGGGCGTTCGGGCGAACACGACTGGGAATTTTGAGCATCATGGTGCTAGCTACTACTCTGGAGATAATCATAATTGGAAGACGCATATTGATGGATTAGAGCGCTTATCTAGATCAGGTCGCCTGATTACGTCCGGGTCGTTGCCCAATTACAAACGATACGTTGAAGACTTTCCTGTATATCCGATTACGGACTCTTGGGAAGATACGGCGATCGCAGGATTTTCAGGTCAAGAGAAAGTATATGTAGTTCAAACGGCCGAAAAAGTTGTCGAGCGCTGTCTCCTGATGACGACTGAGCCGGGTGATCTCGTACTCGACCCGACTTGTGGCTCAGGCACCACGGCCTTCGCCGCAGAAAAATGGGGCCGTCGTTGGATTACCTGCGATACCTCACGCATCGCTGTGACGCTGGCCAAGCAGCGATTGATGACCGCGAGCTACGATTACTTCGAACTGCGTTATCCGCATGAGGGCTTGCGCGGAGGCTTCATGTACAAGACGGTTCCGCATGTCACGCTCAAGTCTATCGCTAACAATCCGGAGATCGATAGCATCTACGAGCGCACGCATCCATCCATCGAGTCGGCATTGAAGGCGCTAAATTCAAATATGAAAATGCATCCGCCAGCGGAAGCATTCGCTGTCACCGAAGGTGGGCGCAAGGGCGAGAAGCTGTATTTCGCCAAGGGTGCGGCGCTCCTGGAATGGGAAGTGCCATTCGACTTTCCGGAGGATTGGCCAAAACCAGTGCGTGAGCCTTTCGACGCCTTCCACGCGGCGCGCCAGGCGATGCAAAAGCAGATGGATATGTCCATCGCCGCCCATGCCGAATCCGAAATCCTGTACGACCAGCCGGAAAAGTCAAAAACGAAGCTGCGTATCACCGGTCCTTTCACAGTAGAGGCGGTACCGTTTGCAACGGTCTTGTCTTTGGACGAAGCAGAGCAACCCAAGGAAGCAGACGTTGCCATTGCCCGCTCGGGCGAATCGGCACGCCAGCATTCCTGGCGCGATGAGTTGTTGAAGACCGGCATTCGCGGCAAGGGCGGGCAGTTGCTCAAGTTCAGCAGTCTCGAAACTCTGCCCGGGACGGTCTGTCTGCATGCAATTGGCACGCTCGATTCGGGCGAGCGAGTGGTGGTGAGCTTCGGGCCGGAACACGCGTCGCTCGAACAAAGACAGGTCGAGCACGCGCTGCACGAGGCCGAGCACCTGAGGCCGGCGCCTAAATTCATTCTGTTCTGCGCGTTTTCGTTCGATTCGGAAGCAGCCAAAGACATCGACGAAACAAAATGGGCCGGCGTGACTTTGCTCAAAGCGCAGATGAATACCGATCTCCTGACAGAAGACTTGAAAAAAGCGCGGTCGTCCAACCAGAGCTTCTGGCTCATGGGCCAGCCCGACGTGGATCTGCGCAAGCGCAACGACGGCACTTATGAGATCGAAGTGAACGGATTCGATTACTTCGACACCGCCAAGGGCGAGCTGGTCTCCGGCGGCAAGGGCAGGATCGCCATGTGGTCGCTGGACACCGACTACGACAACCGCTCGCTGTTCCCGCGCCAGGTGTTCTTTCCCATGGCCGGCAAAGGCGAGGGATGGGCCAAGCTCAAGCGCGATATCCGCGCCGAATTGGATGAAAGCCAGCTCGACAAATTCCACGGCACCGTTTCCCTGCCATTCGAAGCGGGCGACAACAGGAAGATCGCAGTGAAGATCGTCGATGATCGCGGCATCGAATCGCTGAAAGTCATTCCGCTCACTTGAAGCGCAGCCATGGCCGCGCCGAAATCGCTGATTATCAATTCGCCCTATGCCTGCCCGGCGCGGCACTGGGCGCAGGGGCGCGCTGGCGCGCTTTCGGTGGTCGAAGCTAGGCGCGAGGCCGGCTACGAGATATTCGACATCCGCAACAACACCCGTCGCACCGAACCGCTGGCGCTGGTGAATGCGATCCGCGAACGGGTAGATGCGTGGCGCGCGGCCGATTACCCTGGAATCACCAGCGTAACACGCACGCTGCTTGAACACTGGCACGACCGCACAGCACGCGACCTGCCGTTCTACTTTTGCCAGCTCGAAGCCATCGAAACGCTGATCTGGTGGGTCGAGGCAGCACCGGAGCACAAGCAGGGTATCAATGTGCCGGGTGATGGCGGGGCGTGGGAACGGCTGTGCAACAAGATGGCCACCGGCAGCGGAAAGACTGCAGTGATGGCCATGATCGTCACCTGGCAGGTTTTGAATGCGCTCACCTACCCGAAGCGCACCCGGGATTTCTCGCGCGTCGTGTTCGTCGTCGCACCGGGGCTGACGGTGAAAGAGCGACTACAGGTGCTCTATCCGGGCAATCCCGCCAACTATTACGACGAATTCGGACTGTGCCCGTCGGATGCGCTGCGCCAGAAGCTCAATCGGATGGAAATACTGGTGGAGAACTGGCATACGCTGATGCCGTTGAAGGAAACCGCACGGTCGGTGGTGAAGAAGGGCAGCGAAAGCGACGAAGCCTATACCCGGCGCGTGCTCGGCAAGCTGGCGACATCTAGGGATTTCGCCATCATCAACGACGAAGCCCACCACGCTTATCGGATTCCCGCCGACATCAAGGTCAAGAAAAGCGATGACTTCGATCCAGATGAGGCCACGCGCTGGATCGAAGGCCTGGACCGTATCCACAAGACGCGGCGCATCCAGCGCTGCTTCGACCTGTCCGCCACGCCGTTTGCGCCTACCGGCAGGGCCAACACCGAGCAGGGGCTGTTCGACTGGATCGTGTCGGACTTCGGTCTCAACGACGCGATCGAAGCCGGCCTGGTGAAGACGCCGAGAGTGGTGGTGCGCGACGATGCGATGCCCGACGCAAAAACCATGCGCTCGAAGCTGTATCACATCTACCGCGACGATTCCGTGGCGGAAGACTTCAATCGCCGCGGAGCGCAGCCGCACGAGCCGCTGCCCAAGCTGGTGCAGGATGCGTACACGATCCTGGGCGCGGACTGGCGCGAGACGCGGAGGCAATGGGGCGAGGCGGGCCATGTTTCGCCTCCGGTAATTCTGACGGTGTGCAATCGCACCGAGACGGCGGCGCGGATCGAGCACTATTTCAGCAAGGGCAACGCCCACTGGCCAGAACTGCATGCGCCGGATCGCACCCTGCGTGTGGACTCGAAAGTGCTGGAGAAGGCCGAGATCGGCGAGACCGCTACGTCGGACAAGGACTACGAAGCACGCTTGCAGGCTATCGTAGCGGCGGCGAACATCCCGCTGGAGCGCAAGGAGCGCCTGGGCGGGCTGAAGAAGGAAGAACTGCTGCGGGAAATCGTCGACAACGTCGGCAAGCGCGGCACGGCAGGACAGGACCTGCAGACGGTGGTATCGGTGGCGATGCTATCCGAAGGCTGGGACGCGAAGAACGTGACCCACATCATGGGACTGCGCGCATTCACCAGCCAGCTATTGTGCGAGCAGGTGATCGGACGTGGTTTGCGCAGGGTGGCGTATGACCTGGACGAGAACGGCCTGTTTAAGCCGGAATACGTCAACGTGTTCGGCGTGCCGTTGTCAATATTCCAGGACGTGGGCGAAGGCGGGGATGCGCCGCCGCCGCCCAAGCCCAGCACGCAGATCGAATCGCTGATCGAGCGCAATGCGTTCGAAATCCGCTGGCCGAATGTGCTACGTATCGATACGGTCGTGCGGCCGACCCTGGTGGTTGATTGGAACGAAGTGGCTGAGTTGACCATCGATCCGGCACAGACGCCCATTCACGCCGAAATCGCGCCGGCAGTCGGCGGGGCCACCGACTGGAACAAGATTCACGACATCGACCTGGAAAAACTGCCCGAGGAATTCCGCTTGCAGCGCCTGACCTTCAAGGCTGCACGCAAGGCGTTCGATGAACTCGGACCCAGGTTCAAAGGCAATCGCGAGTATCTGGTGGTCCAGCTCATCCGTTTGGTCGAGGAATTCCTGGCTTCGGACAAAGTGAAAATACCGTCCCTGCTTCACCAGGATCCACTGCGCAAGCGTATCCTGCTGGCGTTGAATATCGACGTTCTGGTTCAGCATTTGCTGCGTTTCGTGATCGAACAGAACCAGGAGCGTATCGAACCGGTATTCGATGAGGAATTTCCCATTGGTTCGACGCGCGCCATGCGCATCTGGTACACGACCAAGGTGTGCCACCCGACGCAGCGCTCCCAGATCAGCCACATGATCGCGGATAGTGCATGGGAGCAGTACGCGGCCAACCTGTTTGAAACCAGCAAACTGATCGGCTCCTACGCGAAGAACGAGCACCTTGGTTTCCAGGTGTATTACCTGTGGAATGGAGCGAGGCGACGCTATATCCCCGACTTCCTGATTCGCCTTGCCAGCGGCAAGACCCTAGTGCTCGAAATCAAGGGGGAGGATTCCGAGCAAAATCGCGCAAAGCGCGCAGCGCTGGATGCCTGGGTCAAGGGTGTCAATGCGAAGGGAGGATTTGGAATCTGGTGCTGGGATGTGGCGTTTCAGCCAGCCCAGATACAGGACATTATTGCAAAGCACGGCCGCTAGGCCTGCGTCGCGCTAGAAGCGTCAAGAGCCTCTTTTGGGAGGGCGCGCCAGAACTGATCAGCCCATTTGCCGCGGTATGCCCGATCTGCCAAGGTGGTAGATGAACGGCCCGGCATCGGCTCGGGCTATGTTACCCATGCGTGGCAGTGCGCGTACGAGGATGGCAGCGGTGTCCTTTACCGTGACGTTTCCGCCGGTGAACACAAACGCGCGGACTTTGGCCGCATGAAGTGCGAGCCGCTCGAGTTGGCGATAACGGATGCGCTTGTCTCGGGTGAGGACAATCCAGCCGCGTTGTCCGGCCTGGGCAAGCCAGACCTCATCGGGCGTGCCTCGTGGAAAGTGTCCGGTAAGGCGCTCGACCAGCGCACCGGCATCGCGCAGCGCCGCAACGACCGAAGCGCCGTCGAGCGACTCATCGAGAAAATAGGTGAGCGGCTCAGGCGGCCTTGAGGTCGAGCTCGCAGCGGATAGCGTCCCAGACCGCTTCCTCGCTTGCACCGTATTCCTTCGCCAACTCGGGAACCGGATCCCCGGCCTTGAATTGTTCGGCGAGCACCGCCGTTGGAATGCCCGTGCCGGCGACCACCGGCCGACCGAACGACACGCGCGGATCGATCACCACGCTGCGCGGCTGTTCGCGCAAAGGTTGCGAGCGCATGAACGGGTAGAGCTTGATCGGCACGCCCTTGGCATCGCGCTCCACGCGTTCCAGATAGGCGCGGATCATGTCGGCCATTTCGACCTGGCCGTTGCGTGACAAATTAATGATCTCACTCAGGCGTTCGACAAAAAGCTCGGCGCCGCGGGTTGCAAATTGTTCCTCCAGCAGCGGACGCTTGGAACCGAGTTGATCGGTCAGATACTTCAGGCCGCGCCGGATCGTGGGTAGTCCAATGTGGTGCTTTCGGCGTATGGCCGTGAGCACATAAGCTTCGACCAGGTTCGAGAACGACAGGCCCAGCGATTTCGGATCGGCCGGGCGGATGACGGCGTGGAACGGACGCAACTCACCCTTATGGGAATATTTCTGTCCGGCGAACCAGGAGCGCAAGGTTGACGCCGGAACACCAAGATAATGCGCTGCCTCGGGAACCGAGTAGGCAGCGACGTCGCGGGGATCGGTGATGTTGAAAGTGGTCAAGGCCGGTAGATTGGAGGAGATTGGCCGGGATTATAAGGCGATCCGGCCGCAAGCGCATTTGCAACTACTTCGGTGGAGAAGCAGGGGTCGGAGTCGGGGCTCGCACGCGGTCTCCTTGATCAGCTACGTCGAACCCGTCAGATCTTCCAGAGTTTGACAGCACGCGACTTCCGGATCGTGGCGTCGCGGGTCGCGAGCGGAAGCTTGCGAGCACGCGCGGTCGCGACGATCAGCCGGTCGGCCGGGTCGCCGTGGAAGGATTCGGGTTGGGAATCGAGCAGCACGCTCAACGCAAGGCCTCAAAATCTTTATCGCAGATTACCGATTCGGCAGGTTCGGCGAGCAAGCGCCCGCCCATCGCCCGCAACCGTTCCCAGGGTTTTGGGGCTCTGCCGGATTTGGAAACTGACGGCGCCTGCAGTTGCGCGACCACTTTCCCGCGGCGCGTGATCGCGACCGGCGCCCCGGTTTGCTCCAGGCGGCGGATGATCTCGAGGCAGTGATGCTTGAACTGTGTGACTGAAACGTTCATTTGCCAAATGTTAAATGACCACTTGCGCGTTTTCAAGTGAAGAAGCCTATCTGGTCGGTTCGTTGGATGATCCTGTCGCGCAGTTGCGCGCGCAGGGCGGCGCTTGGTGGGACATGAGTCGCCTATAGTACTTGCCATTTTTGGCACTTCTATATGGCGAAGAGGCAGGATGGGCTTGGGTAATCAGGATTCTAATGTTTTGAAATGTTGGCGGATGCGCCCCTCACCCCAGCCCTCTCCCCGCAAGCGGGGAGAGGGGGCATTAACGTAGCTTGCGCTCGGCGCGCCAGCGCCGGCCGGCGCCGGTCGTGCCTTCCATCGTGTCGCCGTAGACCCGCCCGAAAAGCTGCAAAGGAACCGACGGACGCTGCGCCTCGTCGATGACGGCAACGCGGATCTCCGGCCCGCGCAGATGGGCGCTTTGCAGCAGGGTGCGCCCGCCGGCGCGCCTGGCGATGCCTGATATCTCCTGGAAGCGCTGGGCAAACTCGACTTCCATCTCCATCGCCGCCTCGCCGCCCGCGCTGTCGATGCGCAAACGCCAGGAACCGGCGACCCTGGCGGGCACGATCCAGAGATAAATGGTGCTCGCCTGTATCGGCATCACCGGCTTCGCCAAGCCGTCGAGCACGACTTTGGCGTCGGGCCGCCATTCGCCCATGTCCCAGTCGTGCGACACCACGCGGGTGCCGGGTCTTAGTTGCGCCAGGATGCGCGGCCGCAGCTGCAGGTTCACTTCGGGCAGCAGGTACAGCGTGAGCACCGAGGCCTGGCTGATGTCGGTCTCGAACAGGTCGCGCTCGAAAAAACGCGCTCTCTCGCCGACGCCGGCCTTGCGCGCTGCGTCATTGCTCGCCTCGACCAGACTGGAATCGAGTTCGACGCCAAAGCCGCGCGCGCCGCGTTTCTGCGCGGCGGTGATGATGATGCGCCCGTCACCCGAACCGAGGTCGATCAGAAAATCGTCGGGGCCGACCTCGGCCAGGTCGAGTATTTTTTCGACCACCGCCTGCGGCGTCTGGATATAGGGAACGCCTTCCCCCAGGCCGGATTGCGCCTGCGCGCCCGCGACGAGCAGCCCAAGCAGCGCGAGCGCAGCGAGGCAAGGTCGCAGCAGGCGCTCAGGCACTCAGCCGTACTTCCGCGTATCGTCGATAACCTTGCCGTCGTTGGGCAGGCTGCCCGCGGGAACGAATTCGATATCGCCGCGCAGTTTGGTCACATCGCGTATCGAGGCGATAAGCGCCGCCTTCAGGCCGGCGTCCTGATTTCCGGCTTCGCACCTGAGCGTCATGCTGTCGTTGCCGGTTTCGCCGGCGACCACCAGCCGCGCGCGGGCGACTTCGGGGTGGCGCCGCACGATCTCGCCCACCTGCTTCGGCGTGACGAACATGCCGCGCACCTTGGTGGTCTGGTCGGCGCGCCCCAGCCAGCCCCGGATGCGAACGTTGGTGCGGCCGCAGGGGCTAGTGCCCGGGAGCACGGCCGACAGATCGCCGGTGCCAAAGCGCACCAGGGGATAGTCCGGATTGAAGCTGGTGATCACCACCTCGCCCACCTCGCCCGGGGCAACCGGATCGCCCGTGCCCGGACGCACGATTTCGAGGATCAGGCCTTCGTCGAGAATCATGCCCTCGGCGACCGAACCATCCGGCAGCGCCGATTCGTAGGCGAGCAGGCCGAGGTCGGCGGTGGCATAGGACTGCATCACCCGGATGCCGCGCTCGCCCAGCGATTTGCGCAAGGCGGGCGGCAGGTATTCGCCCCCGACCATGGCGTTCTTCAAGCCGCTGAAATCCGCCTTGAGTTCGTCGGCCTTGTCGACGATCAGCTTGAGAAAAGACGGCGTGCCGACAAAACCGCTGATGCGCAGGTCGGCGATGGTCGAGACCTGCATTTCGGTCTGGCCTATCCCGGTCGGGACCACGGTGCAGCCCAGCGCGCGCGCCCCCGACTCCATCATCGAACCGGCGGGCGTGAAGTGATAGGCGAAGGTGTTGATCACCAGGTCGCCGCGACGAATGCCGGCGGCAAACAGCGCGCGCGCGGTGCGCCACCAGTCGGGCGCCGACCCTTCGGGTTCGTACACCGGCCCGGGCGAAACAAAGATGTTCGCCAGTTTGTTCAACGGCGTTGCGTTCAATCCGCCCAGCGGCGGCAGCCGCTTCTGCAACTCGCCGAGGTCGGACTTGCGCGTGACCGGAAGCCGGGCCAGCGCCGCGCGCGTGGTAACCGCCTGCGGATCGGCATCGGCCAGGATGCGGGCGAAGCCCGGCGCGTTCTGCTTGGCGTGGGCGATCTGGCCGGGAAGCGCAGCGAGCAGCGCCTGTTCGCGCGCGGCCGGGTCACGCGTTTCGAGGGTATCGTAATATTCGGTCATGGGATGAGTTCGTTTGATTGCAGGAAAAGCGAAAGGCGCGAACTACGGGGGCAGGGAACGCCGGCGTCGGCCGCACCGCAACTGAAGCGGTCTCAGGCTAGCCAGCGCTTGCGCCGCTTGTAATGCTTGACGTCGGAAAAGCTCTTGCGTCCGCCGCTGGAAATGCCCAGGTAGAATTCCTTCACGTCCTCGTTGGCGGCGAGATCCGATGCGATGCCATCCATGACCACGCGGCCGTTCTCCAGGATGTAGCCGTAATCGGCGTAGCGCAGCGCCACCATGGTGTTCTGCTCCGCCAGCAGGAAGCTCACCCCCTCCTTCTGGTTGAGGCTTTTTACGATCTCGAAGATTTCCTCCACGATCTGAGGCGCGAGGCCCATCGACGGCTCGTCCAGCAGGATCATGGTCGGCCGCGCCATCAGCGCGCGCCCCACCGCGGTCATCTGCTGCTCGCCGCCCGAGGTGTAGCCCGCGAGGCTCCCGCGCCGCTGTTTCAGGCGCGGGAAATAGCCGTAGACTTTTTCCAGGTCGGCCGCGATTTCGCCGCGGCTCACGCTGCGGCTGTAGGCCCCGGTCAGCAGATTGTCCTCTATCGTCAGGTGGGGGAAGCAATGGCGCCCCTCCATCACCTGAATCACGCCGCGCTTGACCAGGTCCGCCGGCGTGAGCTTTTCGATGCGCTCGCCTTTGTATTCGATATAGCCCTTGGTCACGTCGCCGCGCTCGCCCCTGAGCAGGTTCGATACCGCGCGCAGGGTGGTGGTCTTGCCGGCGCCGTTGCCGCCCAGCAGGGCGACGATCTTGCCTTCGTCGACGGTGAGCGAAACGCCCTTGAGCACCAGGATGACGTGGTTGTAGATTACTTCGATGCCGTTCACGGTGAGCATGGTGGTACTCATCGGGGCGTTCTCCTATGGTTCTGCGGCTTTTCCGGAAGCTCGGGCGGAGCCGCCGGAAAAACCGCCTGTACTGCGCTGTGCGCGGTACAGGCGGATACGGTCAGGCGCTCAGTTCGAAGCATCCTTGGCGCAGTCGCGCACCGGGACTTTCTTCTCCGCCGCGTACTTCGCTGCCGAAGCGCGGATCAGCGGCTTGATGATCTGCAGGTCCGACTCGTACGGCCCTGCGGTCAC
Organism: Pseudomonadota bacterium; assembly: GCA_021848555.1. Next base: position 10,302 of record JAJZUN010000018.1, read on the forward strand.
GTGCCAGTTCTTCCCGTCCCAGGTCTCGACGCTGCCGCTGTGCGCGCCCTCGTGGTCGACGCAGCTGGTACTGACCGGATTCATGAAGCCCTCGAAGCCGATTTTCTTGATCGCGGCGGCGTCGAGCGCAAGGTTTTCCAGCCCCCAGCGCACCTGCTCGCCGGTGAGCGGCTTCTTGCCGTACTTGAACTGGGCACGCTTCACGCCCTCGACACCCATCATCGCCGAGACCAGCCCACGGTTGTACATCACGTCGCCGACCTCTTCCTTCTTGCCGGTGCCCTGGCCCTTGTCATAGACATACTTGATCATGTCCTTGTGCACCTGGCCCTGTCCAGCCGGCGCGAGGAACACCAGTGCGTGGTAGCCCTTGGCGCCGTCGCCCGCGGGAATCACATCGGGCTCGGCCCCGGACCACCACACGCCGTACATTTTGTCGCGCGGATAACCGGTTGCGACCGCTTCCTTGATCGAGGTCGAGTTCATCACACCCCAGCCCCACAGAAATACATAGTCCGGACGCTGCTGGCGGATCTGCAGCCAGGTGGCCTTCTGCTCCACGCCCGGATGGGTGACCGGCAGCAGCAGCAGCTGGAAGCCGTGTATCTTGGAGCGCTCCTCCAGCAGCGGTATCGGCTCCTTGCCATAGGGCGAGTCGTGATACACCAGCGCGATTTTCTTGCCCTTCAACTTGTCCAGGCCGCCTTCCTTCTTGCCTATATGCTGGATCAGGATATCGGCCGCGTCCCAATAGGTGCCACCCAGCGGAAAATTCCATTTGAACACCGTGCCGTCGACCGAATCGGCGCGGCCGTAGCCGGCGGTAACCAGGGGAATCTTGTCCGTGAATACCTTATCGGTCAGCGCAAAGGTGATGCCGGTCGACAGCGGCTGAAATAAGGCAGCGCCAGTCGGGCCCTTGCCCTTCAGGCGCTCGTAGCATTCGACGCCCCGGTCCGTGGCGTAGCCCGTTTCGCATTCCTCGAAAGTGATCTTGACGCCGTTGATGCCGCCGTCGCGGGCGTTGACCAGCTTCAGGTAGTCGACATAACCATTGCCAAAAGGCACGCCGTTAGGAGCATACGCGCCAGTACGGTATACCAGCGCCGGGAAGAACTGCTCCTTATCCGCCGCCTGGGCCGGTCCGCTCGCCGTGACCGCCACTACCGCGGCGATCGTCCCGACGAATGCCGCCAAGATCCTCATTTTTTCTGCTAATTTCATCTCCGTTACCTCCTTAGAAAAAAGCCGGGGGCGGGACGCCCGCGACGGTCACACCAAACCCTCTCATGCCAAGGCCACCCTTAGTGGGGAAACGGCCACAAGCGCAACTTCTCCTTGCCTATCGCCCACAGCCGCGCCAGCCCCTGCGGCTCGACGATCAGGAAGAACACAATCAGCGCGCCGAAAATCATCGCCTCCATATGCGAAACCATCGCGGTGGACATGTTTATGCCCAGCCATTCCGGCACCCGGTTCAGCAGGATAGGCAGCGCAACAATGAAAAACGCGCCGAAGAAACTGCCGAGGATGGAACCCATGCCGCCGATGATGATCATGAACAACAGATTGAGCGACAGGGTGATATTGAAGGCGAGCGGCTCCCACGACCCCAGATGGACGAAGCCCCACAGCGCGCCGGCAACGCCGACGTAGAACGAACTCACGCCGAAGGCGGTGAGCTTGGCGTACACCGGGCGGATACCGATCACCTCGGCCGCGACGTCCATGTCGCGCATCGCCATCCAGGCGCGCCCCAGGTGGCTGCGCACCAGGTTCTTCGCCAGAATGGCAAATACGGTGACCACCACCAGCAGAAACAGGTATTTCCTCACCGGCGAGTTGATCTGCCAGCCGAACAGGTCGATGGTCGCCGTGGATACCGATCCGGAGGAGGCGTAATTGGTGAACCACTTGACCCGGGCAAAGGCCCAGTCGACGAAGAACTGCGCCGCCAGCGTAGCCACGGCAAGATACAGACCCCGGATGCGCAGGCTGGGAATGCCGAACAGCAGACCCACCAGCGCCGCAATCAGGCCTGCCAGTATCATCACCAACAGAAAATTGAGCTGTGGCACGCGCAGCGCGAGATTGTAGGCCGCGTACGCGCCGACCGACATGAAGGCCGCGTGGCCGAGTGAAATCTGGCCGCAGTAGCCGACCAGCAGATTCAGGCCGATCGCCGCGAGGGAAAGGATCAGGAACGGGATCAGGATGGACAGAAACAGATAATCGCTGAACACGAAGGGGGCGACCACGAACACGAACAGCAGCAGCAGCCCCATGAAAATGCGGTCCTGCAGGATGGGCAGCATCTGCTGATCCTGGCGGTAGCTGGTCTTGAACTGTCCGTTTTCTCTGTAGAGCATGTCTTTCGTCTATTGAAATCGGCTAAACGCGATCGATATGTTTCTCGCCAAAAAGGCCTTCGGGCAGCACCAGCAGGAACAGCAGCGCCAGCACGTAGGCAAACCAGTTTTCTATGCCGCCGCCCGCGAGGTCGAAGGCCTTGACCATCACCGGCCCGAGGAACACCTCGGCCATTTTTTCGCCGACGCCGATGATCAGGCCGCCGATGATCGCGCCGGGAATCGACGTGAAACCGCCGAGGATCACCACCGGCAAGGCTTTCAAGGCGACCTGCGAAATCGAGAACTGCACCCCGAGCTTGGCCCCCCAGACCACCCCCGCGACCAGCGCCACTATGCCGGCCAGGGACCACACGATCACCCAGATGCGGTTCAGCGGAATGCCGATCGACTGCGCCGCCAGGTGGTCGTCGGCGACCGCGCGCAGCGCGCGGCCGGTCTTGGTCTTCTGGAAGAACAGGGCGAGCAGGACCACCAGCAGCGCCGCTGCCGCCGTCGCGGCGACGTCGTCCTTGTTGATCAGGATGCCGCCCTCGAACAGCTGGCCCAGGATCATCACCGGTTCCTTGGCGATGCCGAGGTTGATTTCATAGATGTCGCTGCCCCAGATGGTCTGGCCGAAGCCGTCCAGCAAATAGGTCACGCCCAGGGTCGCCATCAACAACACCACCGGATCCTGGTTCACCAGCGGCCGCAGCACCAGCCGCTCGATGACGAACGCCAGCGCGATCATGATGCCGATCGCCAGCAACAGAGCCACCCACAGCGGCATCCTCTCGGCCATGCGCGCCACGGACAGCGCCGCGAACAGCACCATCGCGCCCTGCGCGAAATTGAACACCCCGGAAGCCTTGAAGATCAGCACGAAACCGAGCGCGACCAGCGAATACAGCACGCCCGCCATCAGACCGCCCAGCAGCACCTCGGTGTAGAAGCCGGCGCCGCTTGCGCCCGTTGCGAGCGGCGCGACCAGGCCCGCCGACAGCGCCAGGAATAGAATGACCAGATTGCGATTTTTTTTCATGTCCGCGGCCTGTTCAGTGGCTCACCCCGAGGTAGGCGTCGATCACGGCCTGGTTGCCGCGCACCTCGTCCGGCGTGCCGTCGCCGATCTTCTTGCCGTAGTCGAGCACGATCACCCGGTCGGAAATGTCCATCACCACGCCCATGTCGTGCTCGATCAGCACGATGGTGGTGCCGAACTGGTCGTTGACGTCGAGGATGAAGCGGCACATGTCCTGCTTTTCCTCCACGTTCATCCCCGCCATCGGCTCGTCCAGCAGCAGCAGCTTGGGCTCCATCGCCAGGGCGCGCGCGAGGTCGACGCGCTTCTGCAGACCGTAGGGCAGGCGCCCGACCGGGGTCCTGCGGTAGGCCTGGATCTCGAGGAAATCGATGACCTGCTCGACGGCCTCCCGGTGCTGCAATTCCTCGCGTTCGGCCGAAGGCAGGCGAAACGCCTGCGCCAGCAGTCCGGACTTCATGCGCAGGTTGCGCCCGGTCATGATGTTGTCGAGTACTGACATGCCCTTGAACAGCGCGATGTTCTGGAAGGTGCGCGCTATGCCCTGCACCGCGGCTTCGTGCGTATTCACGTCGTGGCGGGCGACGCCATTGAAGGTGACGGTGCCTTGCTGCGGGTGGTAGACGCCGTTGATCACGTTCAGCATCGAGCTCTTGCCCGCGCCGTTGGGGCCGATGATGGCGCGGATCTCATGCTCGTTCACATCGAAGGTGACGTCCTGCAGCGCCCGCACCCCGCCGAAGGCGAGAGAAATGTCCTTCAGGTCGAGGACCACGCCGCCGATTGTCTTTGCGCTGCTCAAGCCGCCTTCTTCGCCGTCGCCGGCGCATAGGTCTTGGCTTCCTCGATGCGCAGGTCGGCGCTGACCTTGCCGCTGCGGCCGTCCTCGAACTTGACCTGGGTCTCGATGAACTGCGAGGCCTTGCCCGAATACAGCGCGTCTATCAGCACGGCGTATTTTTCCGCGACGAAACCGCGGCGCACCTTGCGCGTGCGCGTGAGCTCGTCGTCGTCCGGATCGAGCTCCTTGTGCAGGATCAGGAAGCGGTGCACCTGCGAGGCGCACAGCGCCGGATCGAGCGCGAGCTCGGCGTTGGCTTTTTCCACGCATTCGCGCACCAGCGCGTACACCTCCGGCTTTTGCGCGAGGTCGGTGTAGCCGGAGTAGGGGATATTGCGCCGCTCGGCCCAGTTGCCGACGGCGCCGATGTCGATGTTGATGAACGCGCACACCATGTCGCGGCGATCGCCGAAGGCGACCGCCTCC
>JAJZUN010000730.1 GCA_021848555.1 Pseudomonadota bacterium
CGGGGTGATGGGACGATCAAAAATGTCAATCGCGCCGCTTACCTTGCGCCAAAAGACAGACCGCCCGACGGCGGGCACATCGACTTCCTGCGCGCCAGGCTGATGCGCATCGATGACCCGCGCCCACAGCTTTTTCAGGGCTGGATATTCGGCCAGAACTGGCGGTGGCGGCATGGACTTGCGCAGGAAATCGGGGGAATCAGGCTGATTGCCGTACAGCGCGTTGTTGACCTCGCGCTCATGCACTTGGCGGTAGGCGCCCTCGATGGTCGCCCCATCGGCAAAGCCCAAGGATTCCTTGCCGTAGAACACCTCCCACTGGCGCCCATGACCCGGCCCCAGCTTTTCCGCGTGGGCGATTTTGCTGAACTCGGCAAACGTCAACTCGTGTGGCGCCTTGGACAGGTCCGCAGTCTCCGGCCCGACAAGCTGCCCGTAGATGCGATCGATCTTCTGCAGCAAGTCCTGCTCTTTGCCCAGCACATAGTCCACCGCTTTGCCAGCCTCGGCCGCGGCCCGAAAGATTTCGTTCTTGTCCTGCTTCAGCGCCTTGGCCCACGACTGGAGATACGCCGTGTGCTGGTCATCGTCATGCGGAATGCCGGTTTCGGCCGACATGAACGCGGAGAACAGTTCCGCGCGCAACTCTTCGCGTGCGTAGCCCTCGGAGCCAAAGGCGTGCCCGCCCGTGATGCCGTCGCGGTTCAGGCGCTTCTCGGCGCCCGTGGCGTGTCCCATCTCGTGCAGCGCAGTACCGTAGTAGCCCGCCACCGATTTGAACGTGTCACGCTGGGGCAGGGCGATGAGGTCGCCCGGCGGGGAGTAGTACGCGGATGACCCTTGATACACGAAGCGCACGCCGTCTTCCTGCATTGCTGTCATCAATTGCTCGCCGCGTTTGTCCATGGGAATGTCCTGACGCGGAGCGAGGGGTTCCAGCTCCAGGCCCTCGCATTGCTCGGCGTTGAACACGACATAGTTGCGGCCCACCAGCAGATCCAGCGCGCGCTCGGCCTGCTTCCAGGTGTAGTCCTTGCCGTCATGCTTGACGGTGATTTGCACTGCATGGACGACTTGGCCGCCCATGAGATGCACACCCGCCGCGTCGACCCCGCGCTTCGCATCCACCATGACGGGGCGTCCGCCAAGATTGAGTTCGACATCCCGCCGTTGCCAGAACGGCTTGTTGTCCCAGCGCTCAATCATCACGCCTTTTTCGCCTTTGCGGACAAAGCCGCTCAGATCGTTTGATTGCTTGACGGTCATCCAGCGCGGGTCCGTGTACCCCTTTTCCATTGCGACCAGACCCAGCACCACGCGGTTACCGCCCGCATAGGTTTTGCCGGAAACTGCATTGCGCGGGAGCCCTTGCATCGTGTGCCAAGGCTTGTCCCAGGGAAGCGCCTGGCCGGACTCGATGGCCGCAATCACTTTGTCGGTGAACTCTTGGCGGAAGTCGCGCGGCGGTGCCTTGTCTGGCGCAAGCTCTTTCCTTGCCCCTACCTGTGCGCTGCGCGCCGGCGCGGGCGTGGTTGCGACCGGAGTAGGCGATTCGTCAAGCGCATCTTGCTGAAGTGCGATCGCACGCGGGTCCGGTAGCTCAACGGACACCGTGCGGTCAGGGTTGATCGTCAGGACACCCTCGGGCACCGCCCGGAACGCATCGGCGATGGCACGTGCGTTGGGTGAGTTGTAACGCGCATTCACAATGTCGGCGAAGTCGCCAAACGGATAGTCTCCCGGCCCCCTGTCGGCAGCGAGAAAGCTGTAGGCCTGCACGCCAAGACGCAGGTCCGGGTTCAGGTCATCAATCGCGATGTTCATGCTCAAACTCCCAGCCCAACGTTCTCGACACCCAGTTCCAGGGCGTCCAGCAGAGCCTGCTCATGCGCAAGCGCATCAGCAGGGACGTGTTCCCAGTCGTGATCAACGACAGCGCCCAGGTGATGCGCATCGCGCTTGAGGATTTCGATCGGTGTGTCAGGTGTTGCTACGGTCATGTTGTTCTCCAAGATCCTGTTGAATCGTCAGAACCCGACGCACTGGCCCATGTCCATGTTTCGGCCGGTGCGCCCGGAACGGAAGACGGCAGGCGCGGGGATGGCCCTTTCGTCGGACTTGATCTCGCGCTGCTCCTCTTTCTCTTCACGGCCATCCTTCTTCGTCGCCTTCTCCGCCAGTTCTTTGTCCAGTGATTGATCGGCGTTGCGTACCAGCAGGCTCCTTTCGTCCGGTGCCTGCGCCTGTTCATGCGCTGCGGCGAGCCCAGCTTCCTGCGCTTTGGCGATGCTCGCGGCCACTTCCTCGTTCTCCAGCGCGCGTTCGCCAGCGGTCATGTAAGCCACTTTGAACACCGGCTCCAGTTCTTTGTCCAGCGACTCGCGGGTGCGGATCACGCGGTCATCGCGCACGATCACAACGTCACGCGCCAGTTCGGTGAGGGAGCCGTTGCTTGTGAGGTTGGGCGCGAGTTCCTTGAGCTTGCCGATGTCCACACCACCGTCAGGCTTGCGCAGATCAGCTTCGGCTAGCACGCGCAGGGCGGCGTTTTGCGTTTCACGAAATGCGGCCCCGGCAGCCAGCACGCGCGCGGCAGGCATCACCACCACGCCGTCGCCATTGGGGGTGACCCCCAGCGTGTCGGCATGCTCGACGGTAAGCGGGTCGGCGCGCAGTTGCACGGGGCCCGTGCGCTCTGCAAGCGGCTTGGCTGCCGCCAGGT
>JAJZUN010000731.1 GCA_021848555.1 Pseudomonadota bacterium
GAACGCGGCGACCAGGATCTTGTCGCCTGCCTTCGCTTGCGCCAGCGCCTGCGCCAGCATGACGAGCGGATGCGCGGCGCCGGTATCGCCGCAGACGGCGGCCAGATTGTCGCGCACCGCGGCCTCGGGGATGCCGGCGCGCTTGGCCACGCCCGGCACCACCCGCGGCAGGGTGCACGGCAGGCAGAAGTGCGTCACCGCTGCCGGCGCCACACCGGTCGCCTTGAACAGGGCCGCGAGCGCCGCCGGCACCAGCTTCATATAGCCTTCATCGCGGATCCAGCGCTCTTCCCAGGCATAGTCGTGGGCGCGCTCGCTGGAACGGAACTGGTGCACGAAATCGACGGTCTCGCTATGTGCGCCGATGAGGCGCGCGATCGGCTTGCCTTTCCCCACCAGCAGCGCGGCGGCGCCGTCGCCGAAATGCATCTCCTGCGGGCTCGCCGCCTTGGCCAGCCGGTGCTCGGCTGCGGTCACCAAGGACTTGCTCCCGCCTGCCAGGGCGCTGATCAAGGCCGAGGTTCCGGCGCGCTGGCTGCCGGTGACGTCGAGCACGCGCAAGGACGAAGCCAGATGCAGTGCGTTGGCAATAATGGCGGAGTTCTGCCGGTCGTCAAAGGGATGCGTGGTCGAGGCGAGCATCAACTGCTCCAGGCCCGGCGGCGGCAGGCCGGCGAGGCAGTCGCGCGCCGCCTCCACTGCCATGGTCACCGTATCCTCGTCCCAGTTGGCCATCGCACGCTCGCCCTTGGCCAGGCCGCGCAGCCCCGGTGCGAACCAGCTGTTGGCCGCGGCGATGCTCTTGCGCTGCAAGCGCCGCCGGGGGAGATAGGCACCGTAAGAAAGAATTCCAGTATCGTTCGCCATGAGCCACCCAGAGGAAAAAGACCACATTGCAAGTATGCCATAGGCGGTCGCGCTTGCGCGCGCTACCGACCCCGGCTACAGGCTGGAAGTATAGTCCGCCGGATTCGCCCGCGGCCGCTGGGCCTTGCCGGTGGTCACCGTTCCCACGCTGAAGAAGCACAGCGGCCGTTCATGCTCGCTCAAGCCGAAGAGCGCGCGTAGCTGCCGCGAATACAGCGCCCTGCCGCTGGAAAGACCGGCGCCGAAGCCCATCGCATGCGCGACCAGCAGCATGTTCTGAATCGCGCAGCCCGCCGAAATCATGCGCTCCTGGGGATGGGTGTCACCCAGCGCGGGATCCAGGCGCACCACCACCAGCGCGAGGAACGGGCCGCGGCGCGCCTTGGCCCTCGCTTCCTCGCGCTGCACCGGGGTCGCGCTCGCATCGCGCTCGGCGAGCGCGTCGGCGAAGGCTGCTCCGAGGAGATGGCGCCGCTCGACCGGAATGACGATCAGGCGCCAGGGATTGATCCGGCCGTGGTCGGGCGCTGCGCCTGCAGCGCCGAGTATCTGTTCGATCTGCGCCGCGTCGGGCCCGGGATCGCCCAGCCGCTTGGGCGAAACATGCTGGCGCGTATGGATCAAGGTCAACGCGGCATCGAGCACTTCCTGATCCGAGGGGAAAGCCATGCCGTCAATTCCCGCGGCCGCAAGCGCGCGCGAGCAGCGCGTCGAACCCCGGATAGTTGCCGGGGCCGAGCGCGGACTTGCTGGCGTAGGCGCTCAGGGGCTCGCCGCTGCGTAAGGCGGCAGTGAACCCTGTCCCGTCGTTGATCCAGCTTCCGCCAAGCACGGTCACGCCCCTGGCGAACAGCGCGTCGGGGAGGCAGCCTGCGCTCGGCCCTATCATCGCGAACGAGCGCGCATGGCGGCAATAGCCGAGCATGCGATCGAGGGTGTCGTTCAGGAGCAGCGTGCTGGTGGAGACCACTTTATCGCAGTCGGCGAGTTCGGCGGCATCGAGCGTGACACGGTAGCCCTCATGCTCGCCCACCAGATCCGGATTCAACTCGACGATGGTGAGCCTTGCGCCGCTGTCCAGTATCCGGCCGAGCAGGGGCGTGAATTTGCCTATCATGCCTATGTGTTCGCCCGGCTGCGGATTCAGTTGACCTATCGAATCGGAACTCTTGTCCGGGCAGAATTCCGCGCGATCGTAGAGGCAGCGAGTCAACGCGTTCGCGGCGGCGAATCCCAGCGTCTTCCAGATGCCGCCATCGCTGACATAGCGGCGGGCCAGCGCCAGCGCGTCGGCGCCGGCGAGACCCAGCCCTCCCGCCCGGTCGAGCAGCCGCTCCAGGGTGTCGTCGAGCAGGACGAATGAGAGTCCGATCGATCTGTCCTCCAGTTCCAAGGCGCAAAATTCGCCCCGGTTGTCCTGCGCAAAGCGGCCTGGCGGCAGGTGCAGGGCGCGCACCCGGGGCAGCGGGCCCCGCGCTGCGAAGGCTTCCAGTTGGGCGAGATATTCCTCGGCAAAACTCATAGCCAGGTCGCGTTGGCCCGTCTTGTCGCCGTCTTCGCCGTGGCGAACTGGCCGGAAGGAGCGCCCGCCCCGCCGCCGCTCAAGGCAAGGCCGGTCCGGCTACCCAGTCGCCGCGCAGCAGTTTCTCCAGCCACAAGGCCCCCATCACCGTCTTCACGTCGCTGATTTCGCCGCAGCGTACCAGATCGAGCAGCGCCGCCGGAGACAGATTGAGCACTTCAAGGAATTCCCCCTCGTCCAGTTTGCCGCCGCGATGCTCAAGGCCGCGCGCGAGGTAGATGAGGATGCGCTCGGTGGAATAGGCCACGGTCGGATGGATGGTGGT
>JAJZUN010000732.1 GCA_021848555.1 Pseudomonadota bacterium
GGAGTTTCATTGGGCGCTTGCGCCCAGCGTGGCCGCGGCGCTTGCGCTGTGCGCCCTGTGGGGCGTGGCGATCGAGTTCTTCGCGGTGCGGCCGTTCGTGCGGGCGGGGTCGAATGCATGGCTGATGTCCACGGTGGCGGCGGGGATGGTGCTCGAGAACGTCGTGCTGTTCAGCTTCGGCAGTGAGCCGCGCAGCTTTCCTTCGCCGTTTTCCGGTCCGCACGCGCAAATCGGCGGCGTTGAAATCTATCCGCTGCAGGCCGCGGTTCCGATCGCCGGTTTGGCTATAGCCTACGGGCTTTCGCTGTTCATGCAGCGCACGCGGCTGGGCAAGGCCCTGTCCGCGATCGTGCAGAATCCGACCGCGGCTAGCCTGATGGGCATCAATGTCTCGGTCGCGGTGATCGCCTGCTACGCCGCGTCCACCGTCTTCGCCGGCATCGCGGGCGTCCTGATCGCGCCGCTGTTTACCGTTTCGGCCGACATGGGCACGCTGTTCGGCATCAAGGCGTTCGCGGTCGCCATACTCGGCGGCATAGCGAGCGCCTGGGGCGTGGTGGCGGCCGGTTTCCTCTACGGCATCACCGAAGCCCTGGTCACTTCCTTCTTCGGCTCCGGCTACACCAACGTCCTTACGTTTGCGCTCGTGATCGTTGCGCTTGCCGCCCGCCCGCATGGCCTGTTCGGCCGCGCCGCGGTGAAAAAAGTCTAGGGGCAGCCATGCGTCGCGGGTTCGTCTTGCCGATTTTACTGGCGGCGGCGCTCATAGCTGCCGTGGCGGCCAACAAGTACCAGCTCTACCTGATCACGCTGGCCGCGCTCACCGTCGTCGTCGGCGTCGGGCTCAATGTGCTGGTCGGGCTGTCCGGCCAGGTTTCCTTCGGCCACGCCGGGTTTTACGCGCTCGGGGCTTATGTGGCGGCGATCCTCACCGCGACCCATGGCTGGAATTTCTGGCTCGCGCTGCCGCTGGCGGCGGTGTTGACCGGAGCCATAGGCGCGGGCCTCGGGCTGATCGCGCTGCGGGTGACCGGGCCCTATCTTGCGATGATCACCATCGCCTTCGCTTTCGTGGTCGAATACGGCGTGGTCGAGTGGACCGGCCTCACCGGCGGCTCCAACGGCCTGATGAACATTCCCGGGATCTCGGTCGCAGGCCGGGACTGGGGCGCAAGGGGGCTGGCGATCACCACGGTGATCGTCGCCGCGCTGGCGCTGTCCGGCTACCGCCGTTTCGCCGCGAGCGGCTGGGGCCTCGCCTTGCGGGCGGTGCGCGATTCGGAGGTCGCCGCGGGGGCGCTAGGCTTCAACCCGCTGGCCGCGCGCACCGTCGCGTTTACGGTTTCGTCGGCGCTCGCCGGGATCGCCGGCGCCTTTTTCGCCCCGCTGTCCGAGTTCATCGCACCCTCGTCCTTCTCCTTCTTTCAGTCGATCCTGTTCGTGCTGGTGGTCATGATCGGCGGCGTGGAGCGCACCTACGGGCCGCTGATCGGTGCGGCGATCGTCGTCGCTTTGCCGGAGTTGCTGTCGGGCCTGGCGCAATACCGCGTGCTGTTTTTCGGCGTGCTGCTATTCGCCGTGTTGCTGATCGCGCCCGGCGGCGTCGCCGGCCTGGTCGCGCGCCTGTTCCGGCCGCGGACTGCGCCAGCCCTGAGCGCGTCGGCGCCGGGGTCGATGCGCACGGCCGCGGGCGCGCCGCTGGTGGTGCACGGCCTGGGCATCGCTTTCGGCGGACTGCGCGCGGTAGACGGTCTGGCGTTCACCGCCGAGCCCGGGCGGGTCACCAGCATCATCGGGCCGAACGGGGCCGGCAAGACCACCGTGCTCAATCTGATCTGCGGGTTCTACAAGACCGGCATGGGCTCGGTCACCATCGGCGGCCGGGAACTGGCGGGCGAGCCCGCGCATGCGATCGCGCGCGCCGGCATAGCGCGCACTTACCAGACCTCGCAACTGTTCGGCAAATTGACCGTGCTCGAGAACCTGCTCGCGGCGATGGAAGGTGGCCGGCCCGGCCATCCGCTGGGCGCTGCCGCGGCGGACGACGCGCAGGCGGTCGAGCGCGCGCGCCGGGTTGCCGCCTTCGTCGGCTATACGGGAGACCTGCAGCTTGCGGCCGCGGCCCTGCCCCATGTGGATCGCAGGCTGGTCGAGATTGCGCGCGCCCTCGCGGGCGAGCCGAAAGCGCTGCTGCTCGACGAACCCGCGGCCGGCCTGGTCCATGCGGATACGGCGAAGCTAGGCGAATTGATCAAGCACATCGCCGCCAGCGGCGTCTCGGTGGTGCTGATCGAGCACGACATGAACCTGGTCATGGGCATCTCCGACCACGTCGTGGTGCTTGATGCGGGACGCTGCATCGCGCAGGGCTCGCCCGAGGCGGTGCGCAGCGACCCGGCCGTGATCAAGGCCTACCTCGGCGCAGGCGAGTTCCGGCCGCGTCCGCGCGCGAGCGGCTGGGTGGCGCAACGCGATGGCGCGCTTGGCGTGAGCCGGCTGGAGGCGGGCTATGGCGGCGCGTCCGTGTTGAAGCGCGTGAGCTTCGAGGTGAATTCCGGCGAACTGGTCGCCATACTCGGCGCGAACGGCGCGGGCAAGTCCACCTTGATGCGGTCTCTGTCCGGATTGCTGCGGCCGGTCGAGGGCCAGATCCTGCTGCTCGGGCGGGAAGTCACGCGCTTCTCCGCGCACCAGGTCGCGCGTTCGGGTTTG
>JAJZUN010000733.1 GCA_021848555.1 Pseudomonadota bacterium
TGCACCGGTTCGTGCAGTTGGAAAATCTACGTCAAGGGCGGCATCGTCACCTGGGAGACGCAGCAGACCGACTATCCGCGCACGCGGCCCGACCTGCCCAACCACGAGCCGCGCGGCTGCTCGCGCGGCGCGTCCTACTCCTGGTACATGTACAGCGCCAACCGGGTGAAATATCCGATGATCCGCGGGCGGCTGCTGCGCGCCTGGCGCGAAGCGCGCAAGGTGCTGGGGCCGGTCGAGGCCTGGGCCTCCATCGTCGAGTCGCCGCAGGCGACCAAAGACTACAAATCGCGCCGCGGGCTGGGCGGTTTCGTGCGTTCGAGCTGGGACGAAGCCAACGAGATCATCGCCTCGGCCAACGTCTACACCATCAAGAAGCATGGCCCGGACCGCGTGGTCGGATTTTCGCCGATACCGGCGATGTCCATGGTGTCCTACGCCGCGGGCAGCCGCTATCTGTCGCTGATTGGCGGCGTGTGCATGAGTTTCTATGACTGGTACTGCGACCTGCCGCCGGCGAGCCCGCAGACCTGGGGCGAGCAGACCGACGTGCCGGAATCGGCCGACTGGTACAACTCGACCTTCATCATGGCCTGGGGCTCGAACGTGCCGCAGACGCGCACGCCCGACGCGCACTTTCTCACCGAGGTGCGCTACAAGGGGGCGAAGGTGGTCTCGATCACGCCGGACTACGCCGAAGTGTCCAAGCTCGGCGACATCTGGCTGCACCCGAAGCAGGGCACCGACGCCGCGCTGGCGATGGCGATGGGCCATGTGATCCTGAAGGAATTCCACCTCGACAATCCGTCGGCCTATTTCCAGGACTATGTGCGCCGCTATACCGACCTGCCCATGCTGGTGAAACTGGTCAAGCGCGACGGGCGCTATGTCCCCGACCGCTTCCTGCGCGCCACCGACTTCACGGACAAGCTTTCCCAGGCGAACAACCCGGACTGGAAGACAGTCGCATTCGACGAAACCTCCGGAAAAGTGGTGGTCCCGAACGGTTCTATCGGTTTCCGCTGGGGCCAGACCGACGGCAAATGGAATCTGGAAGAGAAGGAGGCCGGAGGCGGGGAGGCGAAACTCAGCCTGTCGCTGCTGGATCGCCGCGACGAGGTCGCCCCGGTCGCCTTTCCATATTTCGGCGGCATCGTCACCGCAAACTTCACCCACAACGCGCAGGGCAAGGACGTCCTGGTGCGCAACGTCCCGGTGAAAAAGCTGCAATTGGCCGAGGGCGAGATTCTGGTGGCGAGCGTGTTCGATCTGCTGGTGGCCAACTATGGCATCGACCGCGATTTGGGCGGCGGCAACGTCGCCGCCAGCTTCGACCAGAACCTTCCCTATACCCCGGCATGGCAGGAGTCCATCACCGGCGTCAAGGCCGCAGACGTGATCACCGTTGCGCGCCAGTTCGCCGACAACGCCGACAAGACCCAGGGCAAGTCGATGGTGATCATCGGCGCGGCGATGAACCACTGGTACCACTCCGACATGAATTACCGCGGCATCATCAACATGCTGATGATGTGCGGCTGCGTCGGGGTGTCCGGCGGCGGCTGGGCTCACTACGTCGGGCAGGAGAAGCTGCGGCCGCAGACCGGCTGGACCGCGCTCGCCTTCGCGCTCGACTGGCACCGCCCGCCGCGGCAGATGAATTCGACCTCGTTCTTCTATGCGCACACCGACCAATGGCGCTACGAGAAGCTGGAAGTGAAGGAGATTCTGTCGCCGCTGGCCGATCCCAAGGACTACACCGGCTCGCTGATCGATTACAACGTGCGCGCCGAGCGCATGGGCTGGCTGCCCTCGGCGCCGCAATTGCAGACCAACCCGATCCAGGTGGTGAAAGACGCGCAGGCCGCGGGCATGGATCCCAAGGACTATGCGGTCAAGTCGCTCAAGGACGGCAAGCTGCGCCTCGCCTGCGAGGATCCGGACAACCCGGCCAATTACCCGCGCAATCTGTTTGTGTGGCGCTCCAACCTGCTCGGCTCCTCGGGCAAGGGGCACGAGTATTTCCTCAAGCACCTGCTTGGCACTATCCACGGCGTGCAGGGCAAGGAACTGGGCTCCGAGGGTGACATGCGGGGCGGCGCCAAGCCCGAGGAAGTGACCTGGCGCGAACACGCGCCCGAGGGCAAGCTCGACCTGCTGGTGACCCTGGATTTCCGCATGTCCACCACCTGTCTGTATTCGGACATCGTCCTGCCAACGGCGACCTGGTACGAGAAGAACGACCTCAACACCTCCGACATGCATCCCTTCATCCATCCGCTGTCGGCGGCGGTGGACCCGGCCTGGGAAGCGAGAAGCGACTGGGAGATCTACAAGGGCTTCGCCAAGAAGTTCTCCGAGGTCTGCGTCGGCCACCTCGGCGTGGAAAAGGAACTGGTGCTGACGCCGCTGATGCACGACACGCCGGCCGAGCTGGCGCAGGCGCTCGACGTCAAGGAATGGAAAAAGGGTGAGTGCGAACTGATACCCGGCAAGACCGCGCCTTCGATGGTCGTGATCGAGCGCGACTACCCGAACACCTACAAGAAGTTCACCGCACTCGGGCCGCTGATGGCGAAAGTCGGCAATGGCGGCAAGGGCATCGCCTGGAATACCGAGCACGAAGTCAAGCTGCTGGGCGAACTCAATTACGCCGTGACCGATGCGGGCATCACCCAGGGCCTGCCGCGCATCGAGACCGACGTCGA
>JAJZUN010000734.1 GCA_021848555.1 Pseudomonadota bacterium
CGCGATCTGGAACAGCTCCGGCGCCTGCAGGCTCGCCGCCACGGTCTGCCCGGCGTCCACGCTGCGCTTGATCACCACGCCATCGACCGGCGCGCGGATGATGGTGCGGTCGAGGTCGACCCGGGTCTGGGCCAGCTGCGACTCGCGCTGCTTGACCACCGCTTCGGCGTTCTTCGCCTGCGCCTCGGCGACCGCAAGCTGCGCGCGCGCCGTCTTGACCTGCTCCTGGGCGCCGTTGAACACCGCCAGGGACTTGTCGCGGTCGGCGGCGGAAACGAAGCCTTTCTCCACCAGCATCTGCTTGCGCTCGTAGTCGCGCTTGACGTCGGCCAGATTGACCTCGCTGCGCGACACCTCGGCGCGCTGCGCGCCTACGGCTGCCATCTGCGTCAGCACCGTCGCGCGCGTCGCCTCGAGGTCGGCCATCGCCTGGCGCACCCTGAGTTCGAACGATTCCGGGTCGATGCGCGCAATCACCTGGTCTTTCTTGACCACCGAGTTGAAGTCGACGTAGAGCTCCTTGATCTGCCCCGAAACCTGCGATCCCACCAGCACCGACTTCACCGGGTTGAGCGTGCCGGTGGCGGCCACTGCCGCGGTGATCGGTCCTTTTTCCACCTTGGCGAGGCGGTACGCCGGCTCTTCGCCCTTGTTCGACGCATAACGATAAATGCCAAAGGCGGCGCCCGCCGCGACCGCGGCGGCGAGGATCAGCAGCAGGATTTTTTTCATCGGTTTGGAAGGCTGGATGCCGGAGGCCGCAAGCTTACCATGCAGCTTCCGGGCCCCGCTGTTACCAAATGTTTCGCCTCCGGGGTAATCAGGCCGGCGTATTCAGATAGTGGCCCGACTTGCCGCCTTTCTTTTCCAGCAGCCGTATGTTCCCTATGCACATGCCGCGGTCCACCGCCTTGCACATGTCGTAAATCGTGAGCAGGCCCACGCTGACCGCGGTCAGGGCTTCCATTTCGACCCCGGTGCGGCCCAGGGTTTCCACGCTGACCGTAAGCACGATGCCGCAGCCGGCGGGGTCGGCTTCGAATTCCGCGGCTATCCGGGTCAGCGCCAAAGGGTGGGCCAGCGGAATCAGGTCCGCGGTGCGCTTGGCCGCCTGGATCGCCGCCAGGCGCGCCACGCCCAGCACGTCGCCTTTTTTCGCGCTGCCCGCCTGGATCAGGCGCAGGGTCGCGCTCTGCATGCGGATAGCGCCGCAGGCGCGGGCGATGCGGTGCGTTTCGGCCTTGCCGCCGACATCGACCATGTGCGCTTGGCCGTGCGCGTCGAAATGGCTGAGCTTTTTCGCCTTGGCCGGGGAACTTCGTTTCATAGCGGAGTATCATATCATCATGCGTATCAGTAGCTTGCTTGTGTTGTTTGCGGCGCTCGCGCCACCCGTCCTGGCCGAGGGCCTGCCCGACCTGGGCGACACGGCGCAGCTTGCGCTGACGCCGCAAATGGAGCGCCGCGTGGGCGAGTCCATCATGCGCGACATCCGCCTGCACGAACCCGATTTCGACGAGGATCCGGAGGCCACCGAGTATCTGAACGTGCTCGGCAACCGCCTGGTTTCAAACAGCCAGGATGTGCGCCAGGACTTCGAGTTCTTCCTGGTCAGGGACCCGACGCTGAACGCGTTTGCCCTTCCCGGGGGCTATATCGGCGTGAATACCGGTACCATCGTCGGCGCCCAGAACGAATCGGAGCTCGCTGCGGTGCTGGCGCACGAAATCGCGCACGTGACCCAGCGCCACATTTCGCGCATGGCGAGCAACGAGGGCAAGCTGTCGACGGCGGCGCTGGCGGCCATGGTGGTGGCTATCCTGGCGCGCAACTCCCAGGCCGGATCGGCGGCGGCGGCGATCGGGCAGGCGGGCGCGATCACCGCGCAAATCGGATTTACGCGCGAATTCGAACGCGAAGCCGACCGGATCGGCTTCCTCACCCTGGAGAAATCCGGACTCGATGTGCGCGCCATGTCGTCGTTCTTCCTGCGCATGCAGAAGGCCGGGCGCTTGTACGAGAACAACGCGCCCGCCTACCTGCACACCCACCCGATTACCACCGAGCGCATCGCGGATGCCGAAAACCGGATACAGGGCCTGCCGTACAAGCAACTGCCGGACAGCCTGGACTTCCATCTGGTGCGGGCCAAGCTGCGCGCCGGGCAGGGGACGCCGCGCGACTCCCTGGCGCTGCTGGAAACCGACCTGCGCGAGAAGAAATACAACAACGAAACCGCGGCGCGCTACGGCGTGGCGGTGGCCTTGCTGCGCGCCAAGGAGCCCGCGCGCGCCCAGGCGGAGCTAGCGCCGCTGTTGAAGGGGGCGGCGCATCCTATGCTGTTCGGCCTGGCGGCGAGCATCAAGCGCGCCAGCGGCGACGAGCGGGGCGCGCTGGCCGTGCTGATGCAGGCGCTCGCCAGCTATCCCAACAACCGCGCGCTCAACTACGCATGCATCGACGCGCTGCAACAGCTCGGACAGAACCGCGAAGCGTCCGCGCTGGTCGACGAGCAGCTGCGGAACTATCCGCGCGATGCCAAGCTGTACGGCCTGCAGGCCAAGGGCTACGCCGCCATGGGCAAGCGGCTGCTGCAGCATCAGGCGCAGGCCGAGGTCTATGTGCTTCAGGGCAGCCTGCCGGCGGCGATAGAGCAGCTGCAGCTGGCGCAAAAAAGCGGCGACGGCGACTTCTACCAGCTCTCCA
>JAJZUN010000735.1 GCA_021848555.1 Pseudomonadota bacterium
CAGAGCCTGGCGCAGGCGTTCAAGTCGCCGCGTGCCTGAAGCTGCATCCGCGGCGGTGACGAGCTGATGCGCGCGCTGCATCGCGCCTTCGATTTTCTCGGGCAGCACGCCACGCTGTTCCTCGCCGGCGGAGTGCTGCTCGGCCTCGCCCTGCCGCAGCTCGCCGCGCTGGCGCGCCCGCTGCTGATCCCCGCCCTGCTGATTCCGCTGACGATTGCGCTGGTGCGCCTGGACTGGAGCGCGCTTGCGGCCTACGCGCGCCGCCCCGGCCTGGTCGCGCTGATCACCGCCGGCCTGCTCGTTGCCTCGCCGGTGCTGATGTGGCTTGTGCTCAAAGCCGTCAGCCTGCCGCCGGCGCTGGCGCAGGGGCTGACGCTGATGGCCGCGGCCTCGCCTATCGTCTCCTGCGCCGCGATCAGCCTGATCCTCGGCTTGGACGCGGCGCTGGCGGTGGTGGTGATCGTGGTCACCACCGCGCTGATTCCGTTCTCCCTGCCTACGGTCGCGCTCGCGCTGCTGGGACTCAAAATCGACATCGATCTGCACACGTTCATGCTGCGCCTTACGCTGATGGTGGGCGGGGCCTTCGCCGCGGCGCTTGCGCTGCGGCGCCTGGTGCCGCGGCACAGGCTGCAGGCGAACGCGCGCATGCTCGACGGCGCCTCGGTCGCGACGCTGGTGCTGTTCGCGCTCGCCATTATGGACGGCGTCACGGCGGTGGCGCTGTCGCGCCCCGGCTACGTGCTGCTGGTCACGCTGTGCGCCTTCTGCGCGAACATCGTACTGCAGTGCCTGGGCACGCTGGCAGCGCTCAGGCTGGGCATGCGCTCGGCGCTGACCGTAGGCCTGATGACCGGCAACTGCAATATGGGCCTGGTGATGGTGGCGCTCGCGGACAAGGCCCAATTCGACGTCATCGTGTTCTTCGCCATGGCGCAGATACCGATGTACATGCTGCCGGCGCTGCTCTCGCCCGTGTACCGGCGCCTGCTTGCGCGGCAGCGCTGATACCAGGCGTATTCCAACCGCGCTACAATCGCCGTTCCCTACGACGCAGAGGTCTGCATGAGCGGAAATCTTTCATCGCCCGGCATAGAGCGCAAAGTCGTCAAAGCCGCCTGCCCGCACGACTGTCCCGATACCTGCGGCATGCATATCGGCGTCGAGAACGGCGTCGCGGTCAAGGTCGAAGGCGCAAAAGACATGCCCTTCACCCAGGGCACGCTGTGCACCAAGGTCGCGCATTATCTCGAGCGCACCTACTCGAAGGAGCGCGTGCTGTATCCGCAAAAGCGCGTAGGCGCGAAGGGAGAAGGGAAGTTCGAACGCATTTCCTGGGACGAGGCGCTGGATACCATCGCGGCGAAGTTCAAGCAGATCGCCGCGGTCGAGCCGCAGGCCATCCTGCCCTGCAGCTATGCCGGCACCATGGGCATGGTGCAGTACGGCTCGATGGACCGGCGCTTCTTCCACAGGCTCGGCGCCTCGCTGCTCGAGCGCACGCTGTGCTCTTCGGCGGGCAAGGTGGGCATGAAAATCACGCTCGGCGCCGGAGTCGGCATGGATCCCGAGCGCTTCGACGAGGCGAAACTGATCCTGATCTGGGGTTCCAATCCGATCGTCTCCAACCTGCATTTGTGGTCGCGCGTGCAGGACGCGAAGCGCCGCGGCGCCAGGGTGGTCGCGATCGACCCCTACCGCAGCCTGACCGCGGCGAAATGCGATCAGCACTTGGCGCCCTTGCCCGGCACCGATGCGGCGCTGGCCTTGGGGCTGATGCACGTGATCATCAACGACGGCCTGTACGACGCCGATTACGTCGCGCGCCATACGCTGGGTTTTGCGCAGCTGCGCGAGCGGGTGCAGGGCTATGCACCGCACCAAGTCGCGGCGATCTGCGGCCTCGGCGCCGACGCGATCACGGCGCTCGCGCGCGAGTATGCGCGCACGCGGCCGGCGGCGATCCGGCTCAATTACGGCATGCAGCGGCATGCGGGCGGCGGCATGGCGGTGCGCACCATCACCTGCCTGCCGGCGCTCACCGGCCACTGGCGCGATGCCGCCGGCGGCGTGCTGCTCTCGACCGGCGACTGGTATGGCATGAACCATGCGGCGCTCGAACGCGCGGACCTGATTCCGAACAGCCCGCGCACGATCAACCAGTCGGCGCTGGGCGACGCGCTCACCGCGGTCAGGCCGCCGGTGCGCGCGATCTACGTCTACAACAACAACCCGGTGGCAGTGTGCCCGGACTCGCGCAAAGTCATTGCCGGTTTCCGGCGCGAGGACCTGTTCACCGTGGTGCACGAAATCTTCCTCACCGACACCACCGACTACGCCGACATCGTGCTGCCGGCGACCACGCAGCTCGAGCACTACGACGTGCATAAGTCCTACGGCCATCTTTACCTGCTCGCGAACAATCCGGCGATCGCTCCCGTG
Source organism: Pseudomonadota bacterium (assembly GCA_021848555.1). The sequence continues at coordinate 2,443 of JAJZUN010000735.1, forward strand.
GGGGAGGCGAAGCCCAACAGCGAGGTGTTCCGGCTGCTCGCGGCGCGCATGGGTTTTGCCGAGGCTTGCTTCCAGGACTCGGACGAGGACATCTGCCGCCAGGCGCTGGCCTCGGCCAATCCGCGCATGGCCGGCGCCGACTGGGAAGCGCTCAAAGCGCGGGGCTGGCAGCGGCTCAATGTACCGGCGCGCTTCGCGCCGTTTGCCGAGGGCAATTTCCTTACGCCTTCGGGCAAATGCGAGTTCTGGAGCCAGACCGCGCT
>JAJZUN010000736.1 GCA_021848555.1 Pseudomonadota bacterium
CGCTGGAACCGGCCGTGCCGCGGGCAGTGCGACAGTGAGCGGATTGCGCACCTCATTGTTGACACGGAATTCGTAATGCAGATGCGGTCCTGTCGCCCAGCCGGTCTGGCCGACACGACCGATCACCTCGCCCTGATGCACGCGCGCGCCCTTGTGCAGGCCGGGTTCGAAACTGCTGAGGTGAGCATAACGCGTGCTGAAGCCGCCCTGGTGCCGCAGCGTAATGACCTTGCCGTAGCCGTTCTCCCAACCGACAAACTCGACTACGCCGTCCGCGGTGGCTTTGACGTGGGTGCCGACCGATGCGGCGTAATCGATGCCCTTGTGCGCGCGCCATTGATGCAGGATAGGGTGATAGCGCATGGCGAAGCCGGAGCTGATGCGGGAAAACTCCAGCGGCGAGCGCAGGAATTCCTTGCGCAGATTTTTTCCGTCGGGGGTGTAATAGCCGCCCTTGCCTTCGGCGTCCTGGAACCAGATCGCGCGGTAGCTCTTACCCTGGTTGATGAATTCGGCGGCGAGCAGGCGTCCGGATTTGATCGGGCGTCCATGATCGTAGTACATCTCGTACACCACGGTGAACTTGTCGCCGCGGCGCAAATCCCGGTGGAAATCGATGTCGCCGCCAAAAACATCGGCGAGCTGGGTGGCGACGTTATCGGAGAGGCCGGCGGCGTCGGTGGCGGCGAAAAGCGAACTGCGTATCTCGCCGGACTTCATCTGCTGCTGCGGCGTAAGCCGGAGCTGTTGATCGATCGACTTGAATCCGGTGCCCTGTTTGTCGAATCCGATCAGCCGGCCCTTGTCGGTGATATAGCGCAGCGCGAGCAGAGTGCCGTCGTCCGTCGTGCGCGCCTGTACCGTCGTGCCCGGACGCAGCAATTGCAGCGAGCGGCCAGGTTTGATGCGCTGCAGAAAGGTTCGCGCTTCCTCGTCGTTCACGCCCAGGCGCGCGAGCAGGTCGGAAATGGTGTCGCCGCGCCCGAAGCGTTCTTCGCGCCAGAATATCTCGTTGCTATCGGCGGACTGCTCGGCGGGCGCGAGTGCAAGTCTCTCCACCACTGTTCGCGTGGGGACGAAAGAATAATCGGTATCGGGGGCGGTGCCGAAAGCGGCAACCATGCCGAGGAAAGGCAGGCTGCACACAGTGACGATCCAGCGCAGGCGCAGTTTCGATTCTCGCAGGCTGCCGAAGTGCGCTAAAATTTGCGTTTCTAGTTTATTCATCCGGTCGGGCTTTTTTTGTCCGCCGCAAGTGTAGCACAGGCTTTTTCCCCTGTACCAGATACGGAACGCAATGGAAAGTAATGCAATTGAATCCGCGATGCAGGTCATCAAACGCGGCTGCGGCGAGCTGCTGGTGGAGGAGGAACTGGCGGAAAAGCTGAAGTCCGGCAGGCCGCTGCGTGTCAAGACCGGCTTCGATCCGACTGCGCCGGATCTGCACCTCGGCCACACGGTGCTGATCAACAAGATGCGCCAGTTCCAGGAATTGGGGCATCACGTGATGTTCCTGATTGGTGATTTCACCGGTTTGATCGGCGATCCCACCGGCAAAAATGTAACGCGGCCGCCGCTCACGCGCGAGGAGATCGAGGCCAACGCGGTCACCTACAAGGCGCAGGTTTTCAAGATACTCGACGCCGAGAAAACGGAGGTTTGTTTCAATTCGGAATGGGGCAATGCGCTTGGCGCCGCGGGCATGATCAAGCTCGCGGCGACATCCACCGTGGCGCGCATGCTGGAGCGCGACGATTTCGGCAAACGCTACAGGGCGAATCAGCCGATTGCGATCCACGAATTCCTGTATCCGCTGATGCAGGGCTACGACTCGGTGGCGATGCGCGCCGACATCGAGCTTGGCGGCACCGACCAGAAATTCAACCTGCTCGTCGGGCGCGAACTGCAGAAGCATTACGGCCAGGCGCCGCAGTGCATCCTCACCATGCCGCTGCTCGAGGGCTTGGACGGCGTCAACAAGATGTCGAAGTCCCTCGGCAACTATGTCGGCATCAACGAGAAAGCCGAGGACATCTTCGGCAAGCTGATGTCGATCTCGGATGAGCTCATGTGGCGCTATATCGAATTGCTGTCGTTCGAATCGATCGGGGCGGTGGAGCGGTGGAAGCGCGAAGTCGCCGGCGGACGCAATCCGCGCGATATCAAAGTGGCGTTCGCGCAGGAGATCGTCACGCGCTTCCATGACCAGGCGGCGGCAACGCGTGCGCTTGCCGATTTCGAAGCGCGCTTTCACCGAGGCGCGCTGCCGGAGGATTTGCCGGAGGTGCAGGTTGCCGCTGCAGAAGGAGGGCTGCCGCTGGTGCAGGCGCTGAAGCAAGCGCAGCTAACGGCGAGCACCTCCGAGGCGCTGCGCATGATCGAACAAGGCGGCGTCAAACTCGACGGCGAGCGCGTCAGCGACCGCGGTCTCAAGCTCGCCAAGGGCACGGTCGCGGTGGCGCAGGTGGGCAAGCGCAAATTTGCGCGCATCACCGTCGTCTGAGCAGAGGCATTCGTCGTGCTTTTTGAAAATATTCCGGCAAAACGCTTGACCTCGTTCGCTGGCGCTGTATAATCCCGCCTCTTTGCTGGTTGGCGTTCAGGCCGCTGGTACGCTCTTTAAAAATTTACAGCCGATAGGTGTGGGTGCTGGGTGTGGTGTGCAGGTGCTTGGTGGCTTTTTCGTACGTGTGTGGTGGAGAG
>JAJZUN010000737.1 GCA_021848555.1 Pseudomonadota bacterium
CACGTCGTGTCCCGTGCGACGAACCGCTGGCTACTGACCGGCACGCCGATCAAAAATCGGCCGTCTGACCTCATCGAACCGCTCAAGATGCTTAACCATCTCGACGCGCTGGGCGGCTGGGAAACGTTCGTTCGGCGCTATTGCGACGGACACAAGGTCAAGAAGGGGTACAAGCTCGTCTGGGAAATCAAGGGCGCATCGAATCTCGCCGAGCTTCGCGAACGCCTTGCCGTGCTTGGCTTCGTTCGCCGCCTGAAATCCGACGTGCTGACCGAATTGCCGGCGAAAATCAGGACCGTGTTGCCCGTCGAACTCGATGCGCAGGGCGGGCGCGAAATCCGCGATGCCGAAACCGCACTGCGCGACATCCTCGCCGGCAAGACTCGCGCGCTCAGCGAAGTCGCCACCGATGATGCTGCCGGCCGGCGTGGTGACGTGCTCGGTGCCCTGGCGCGGCTGCGCCGCGCCGTTGGGGTTGCCAAGGTTGATGCCGCTTGCACGTGGATCGACGGTGCGCTGGCGCAAGATGAAAAGCTCCTTGTGTTCGGGCATCACTCGGACGTCCTTGATGGCATCGGGGAGCATCTGCGCAAGAAAGACATCGACTTCGTGCGCCTAGATGGCGACACGCCTGTGCAGGCGCGCCAGGATCTGGTCGACCGATTCCAGAACGACAAAACCGTGCGGGTGTTTCTCGGCTCCATGTCGGCCGCCGGCCAGGGCATCACGCTGACGGCCGCAAGCCAGGTGCTCATCGTCGAGCAAAGCTGGACGGCGGCGGAAATGGACCAGGCGGAAGACCGCGCGCACAGAATCGGACAGCAGCAGGACACTGTCGTAGCTACCCATCTGATCGCGATCGGTACGATCGACGAACCGGTCCTCGAACTGATCACCACCAAGCGCGCCACGGCCGCGCAGGCCGTCGATGGTGCGACTGAGGTGCAGGCGGCCGAGTCGATCGAAAAGATGCTGCTGGCGCGCTTCAGCGTGCAGGCCGATGCCGATGCGCCGAAACAACAGGAGATCGCAGCATGAGCGCACAAACCAAATTGATCGAACGGCTGGCCGGCGCGCGCCGGCCATGGAGCGACACAACGGCGCTGGAATGCGGCGAGATGGTGCATGTCGGCACGCTCACGCGGCGCGATGAAAGCGCGCCGCCGCCCGGCACGTTCCAGCGCCCGATCGGCCTGCGCCTTAGTCGCGCGGTCTACGAAGACTGCCGCGGCTCACGCAGGATCATCTGTCAGATCGCTGCCGATGCCGCTGAGGATGGACCGGGACGCCCGCCAAGGCGGGTGCGCCTCCTGGCGCCGGTGCGCGGAAAGCGCGGCACGCGGGCGGCTGTCGTGGAGCTTGTGGCGAGGTCGAGAGGGGTGTGGGTTGAGGTGAGGGAGGAGGGTGAGACATAAATAAACCGTCCACACTTCACGCAGCTAAACGGAAAGGCGAAGGGCCACGCTTTCAGTGGCCGCGGCGGGAGGCGACATGAGCGACCTCCGCCTTTAGGCGCTCAACCATCAACTGGTTTGTGCGCTCCTTGAGTGCGGCCGAAAACTCACTTAGCTGGCTATCGATCACAGAGGCAACAGATGCTGGAATGGAGAGAACGAAATCGAGTTCGAGCAACTTGAGGAATTCCTTCATGCTTGAGATGATCGCTTCCGTTTCATCGTGTGACGCACCAGCTTCCCCCAGAGAATTCCGAATGGCGCGTTCAATCTTCGCGCGGTCGCTGACGGATTTAGCCGGGAAGACGATGACGTTGTCCACTGTAATGCCCTCTAACAAGAAGTAGAATCCGGGCGATCGCGCTGGATACTCAGCCAATTTCGGCCCCTGGCTATGCGATCGCCGCATCAATGCCGGGCTGTATCTCAAGCGTCCGCGCCAGCGCCGCGATGACGCTCTGGTAGTGCGTCAGGTCGTCGTAGCTCAAGGCACGGCCCTTGCGGTCCTTCAGCCACTTCTCGGCCACGCGATAGCCGCCGATGTGCATGTCCCACACCGCGGCGGGCACGCCGTCGAGTGCAGCGTGGGATTTACTCAGACCCCGACTACAGCTTTAACGATGTCGTTCCACGCGACTTTAATCTTCGCAGGGACTTGCTGGGTATTGAACAGGCCGAGCACTTCCTGCGTGAAGATGCCGCGGCACTTAGCACCAATCGTCCCCAGGTTGTTGACTATCCACTCCTGTACTTGCAAGAAGTTGATTTCATGGCCCTGCGAGAAGTAGGTGCGCGCGGCTGCGCGCGCTTCGTCCGCAGGCTGTGCATTCGCATAGACGAAGAGATAGTCGGCAATCCCGGCGCGAACTATCTTCGTGTTGAACGTCGAGACGACGCGCGCCTTGTCAATCGGTCGCTCGGTCACCTCGATAGCTAGCAGCACATTGCCGCCTTCTGTCACTATAATATCGCCGCCGGCGCCCGACGCCTTGTCGGCAACGTTGATGCCCTGCGATTGGATGTCCCACTTCAGCCCGTAACATCCATTGATGGTACGCAGCATCGCCACAACAAGGAGCACAGGAATGAGGCCGCCGCTCTGCACTTGGAGCAACTGGCCGATGAGCGCTTCGTACTGTTCCAGACTCAGGCGACTAATTCTTGAGAGCGGGATGCTCGCGGAGTCGCGCATTTTAATGAAGCCATAAAGCAAGAAGAGCGTGAGCGTCCTCGCAACCCCTGCGTCGGC
>JAJZUN010000738.1 GCA_021848555.1 Pseudomonadota bacterium
TCGCGATCGTGCTGCTCGCCATGGGCTGGGCGGCGATGGAGCTGTTCACCTCCACCCCAGTAGGCAAGCTCATGGCCACCACGGTCTGGGGATCGAGCGCAAGCTGGTCGCTGACCGCGCTGCCGCTGTTCATCTGGATGGGCGAGATCCTGTTCAGGAGCCGGATTTCCGAGGACATGTTCCGCGGCCTCGCCCCCTGGCTCACCGCACTGCCCGGCAGGTTGATGCATTGCAACGTGATCGGCTGCGGCATATTCGCCGCGATTTCGGGTTCGTCCGCCGCTACCGCGGCCACCATCGGCAAAATGACCGTGCCCGAGCTGCTCAAACGCGGCTACCACGAGCCCATGGTCATCGGCTCGCTTGCGGGAGCGGGAACGCTGGGCCTGTTGATTCCGCCTTCGATCATCATGATCGTCTACGGCGTCGCTGCCGATGTCTCGATCGCACGTCTGTTCATTGCGGGCGTACTTCCCGGGGTCATGCTGATGAGCCTGTTCTCGGGCTATATCATCGTCTGGGCTTTGCTCAATCCGGACAAGACCCCGCCCTCCGATATCCACATGAGCTTCGCGCAGAAGCTCTACGCCTCGCGCCTGCTGATTCCGACAGTGCTCCTGATCGCCGCAGTGATCGGTTCAATTTACAGCGGCGTTGCCACGCCCACCGAAGCTGCGGTCCTGGGCGTGGTGGGCTCCCTCATTCTCTCGTTTGTCTCAGGCTCGCTCGACTGGAACACCTTCTCCGGCAGCGTCATGGGGGCGATGCGCACTTCCTGCATGATCGCGTTCATCCTCACCGGCGCCGCTTTTCTCACCGTTGCCATGGGATTTACCGGCATCCCCAAGGCGATGGCCGCCTGGATCACCGGGCAGGCGCTCTCCCCTGTCATGCTGATCGCCGTGCTGACTCTGCTGTTCATCGTCCTCGGCTGTTTTCTCGACGGCATCTCCATGGTGGTGCTGACCTCCGCAGTCATCCTGCCCACGGTGCAGGCCGCGCATATCGACCTGCTGTGGTTCGGCATTTTCATCGTCCTGGTGGTCGAAATGGCGCAGATCACCCCCCCCGTGGGCTTCAACCTGTACGTGCTGCAGGGCATGACCGGCAAGGATATTTTTTCCGTAGGCAAACACGCGCTGCCGTTCTTTCTGCTGATGGTGGTTGCAGTGGCCGTCATCTGGATCTTCCCCGAGATCGTCACCTATCTGCCGCAGCGCATGCTGGGCACGAGATGATGCCCCCGAGCCGATGCGCCAGGATCGCTGCACGCCGATCTACCTGAGCGCGGACATCCGCGCGCTGGAGCGCATCGCCGCGGCGCGCGTAGGCGCTGCACCGCTGATGCCACTCGCCGGTCTGGCCGCCGCCGAATACGCGCGCGAACTGCTGGGCGAATACGGCAGGAAAGTACTGGTGCTCGCCGGACCCGGCAACAACGGCGGCGACGCCTTCGAAGTGGCGACGCACCTGATGCACTGGTTCTACCGCGTAGAACTGGTCTTTGCCGGCGACGAGCATCAGTTGTCCGAAGACGCGCTCGCCGCGCTGAAGAAATGGCGCGCCTGCGGCGGCAGCACTTACGCAGCGCCACCCTCGGCGCTGCGGCCGGACCTGGTGGTGGACGGACTGTTTGGCATCGGCCTCACGCGCGCGCTGGAAGGCGGCTACGCCGATCTCATCGATGGCATCAATCGCCTGCCCTGCCCCAGGCTGGCACTGGACATCGCCAGCGGCATCAACGCCGACACCGGCGCGGTCATGGGCACGGCACTGCGCGCCACGCACACCATCACGTTCATCGCGCTCAAACCCGGCCTGCTCACTCTGGACGGCCCGGATTACTGCGGCGAAATCCGCGTCGCCGATCTCGGGCTCGATGTCCGGGCGCTGCAGGACGCGAAAGGCGCCACGACGGCGGCGGAGCTGCTGCGCCAGGCGCTGCCGCCGCGGCCGCTAAATTTTCACAAGGGCAACGCGGGCAGCGTAGGCGTGCTCGGCGGCGCCTCCGGCATGGTCGGCGCCGCGGTGCTGGCCGGCCGCGCTGCGCTCAAGCTGGGCGCGGGCAAGGTCTTCCTCGGGCTGCTGACCGACCATCCGCCCTATTTCGACTACGTCCAGCCCGAGCTGATGCTGCGCACGCCGCACGAGCTGCTGGAAGCGGGGATGGTTTCGGCGCTCGCCGCCGGCCCGGGAATGGGCACGGCCAAGTCCGCCGAGCAGCTGCTGCGCGAAGTGCTGGACGCAGCCGTCCCGCTGGTGCTCGATGCCGATGCGCTCAACCTGATCGCCTCAAGCAAGACCCTGCAGGCGCGGCTGCCGAAACGCGGCGCACCGTCGGTGCTCACGCCGCACCCGGCCGAAGCGGCGCGCCTGCTCGGCTGCACTACAGCGGCGGTGCAGTCCGACCGCGTGAAAGCCGCGAATGAACTGGCGCAGCGCTACCAGGCGGTCGCCGTGCTCAAAGGCAACGGCAGCGTCATCGCCGGCCCGGACGGCGGCTGGCTGATCAACGCGAGCGGCAATCCGGGCATGGCCTCGGCCGGCATGGGCGACGTGCTCACCGGCATGATCGCCGCGCTGCTGGCGCAGGGCGCCGCTGCGCACACCGCGGCCGCAGCCGCGGTCTGGCTGCACGGCGCCGCCGGCGACAGACTCGCCGATGCCGGCAACGGGCCGACAGGCATCAGCGCGA
>JAJZUN010000739.1 GCA_021848555.1 Pseudomonadota bacterium
GGCGCTGATGCCGGGCCCGGCGAGCGTGTAGTGGTCCAGGCCCAGCCGTTCCTTGCGATTCGCCGCGTGGAGCAGCGCGTCCTGCGCAGCCTTGACGATCGCCAGCCCCACCTCGGAATTGCCGGTGCGCTCGGCCAGCACCAGGGCGATGTTCGCCACCGTCCCGAGGGTGGCCGCGTTGTCGCCGTCGGCGCGGCCGGCGCGCATGCGCTCGAAAGCCATGCGGTAGGACAGCTGCAGACGTCGGCGGTCCTCGGGAGGAAGCACCTGCGCCATGCGCACGGCGTACTCGTGCGCGCCGGGATCGATGCGGCGGCGCTTCACGGCAGCAGCTCCACGGCGACGTCGACGCCTGTGCACCGATTCATTCGAACGACTCCATCACCCATCCACCGCCGTCGCACTTTGCGCGCTTCTTCACGGCCAAGAAGCGCATGGGGTACAGGTCGGCAGCGATCTTGATCTTTGCTCGGGCGTCGTCCTGCCAGTGCCCCTTCACCTCGTGCAGCTCGAGCAGGCTCTCCGCCGAAAGGACAGCGAAGTCCGGGGTGTAGAACGTGTTGTCAGCCAGCCTCAGCTTGATGCCCTCGAACTTGAACCAGAGCACGCGCCCAGCACTTTTGAGAAGCTCCAGATGCTGCGCGTATTCGCGTTCCGTGGCGTTCATGGCGCCGACCTTCAGGCGCCCGAGCGCCTGCATCCGTCGCAACGGGTTGAGCCGATTTGCGGTCATGGTTCGGTGGTTTGCATGGGGTTGTTTCCCGAAATCGGCGTTTTGGCGCCCTCCGGGGTGCTCTTGGCTGCCACCCCTTTGACCTTGCGCTGTTCTGCCAGCGTCGCCACGATTTGGCGCCTTGACGGCGCCCCCGGCATGCGCGCGATCGCCTCGAACGCCACTTCGCGCTGCTCGACGCTCGGCCTGGTCGACTCGATCAGTCGGCAGCAGCAGTCCAGGCAGCGCAGGTTGAACCAGCCCGTCAGCGGGTTCGCTCGGAACCGGATGCAGGATTCGCATGTCACCGAACCCCCTCGACTCGACGGGAGGCGCGCCAGTCTTCCCACTCAAACGGGATCCACTGGCCGTCCTCTCGCAGGCGGCTGAAGCTGCGATCACCAATGACCTTGCGCAGCTCGGCAGGCTTGAGGTTGGTCGTCAGGATCATCGGCCGCTGCTCGCGGTAACGACCGTCGATGACCCCGAAAAGCTGGTCGCGCTCGGCGTCGGTGCCGAACTGGACGCCAATCTCGTCGATCACTAGCAGGTCCACACCCACCAAACGGTTGAGCACGTCGAGCTCGCTCGGCGCTTCGCGATCGGTCCAGCTGGCGCGCAACCACAGCAGGATCTCTCGGGCCGTCGCGAACATCGCCGAGTGGCCGGCGCGGATGATGTGCATGCTGGCGGCGGCGGCGAGGTGGCCTTTCCCGGTACCGGTGCGCCCAGCGAAGATCAGCGTCGTGCCGCGCTCGGCGTGCTCCTCGAATTGCTCGGCGAAATCGCGGGCCGCGGTGAGCGCGCGGCGCTGGTCGTCGGTCTCGGCGCGGTACTCGGCGAAGGTCCGTTCGCGCAGCCGCTTCGGGATGCCAGAGCGCCCGAACTGCTCACGCATGCGCTCCTCGGCTTGGCGCGCACGCTCGGCGCGTTGCAGCCGATCAGCCTCCTGCGCCGCTTCGCGCTCACACTGCTCGCATGCGCCAGCCCACCGCGGCGGGATCTGGAACAGCTTGCCCATCACGGTGCGCGCGGGCATGCGCTCCAGGCGGCGCTCGTAGGCGGTCGCGTGCTTTTCGCAGGTGCACTGCTCGCGCTCGAGCACCTCGACCGCAGGCTTCGGCGCCGCGAAGGTTTCAGAAACGTCCGTCATCGCTCACTCCCTCCCGGAAATCCGCGTCGTTGATGCCATGGTGGCGACCGCTTTGGCGCCGGGGCGTTGTAGGTGCGGCTGCAGATCGGCTGTCGGCCTCGACCTTGGCGCGCTTGAGGTTTTTCAGGAACGCGCGGTCCCACTCGGCTTGGGTGCGCACCTCGTCGGGTTTGGTAGACCAGAATGCGACGAACTCGGCCACGGCGGCATTGATGGCGTCATCCCCGGGGCTAAGCAGGCCGGCCTGGTGCAGCATTGCCGGCAGGGTCTCAGAAGGACTCCATCCGGTCGCCATGGGGAACCGGCCGTCCTCGCGTACGTGCGCCTGCGCGCGGGGGGGGGTGGCGGGAGGGTCTTTATCTTTTCTCTTATCTTCTTCTTCTCTAGCTAACGCACCTGTAACGCTAGGTGCGTTACCGGATTCGCCTGTTTGTGTTTCGTCGTCGTTACCGATTCGGTGATTCGCGACACGCTTTGCGGTCTGCGCGCGTTTCTTTGCGGACACGCCGTTGTGCTCGTCGAAGTGGACGATGCGAACGCCTTCGGCCTCTTCCTGCAGCCAGCCCACCTCGACCAGCGCGGCTCCGAATTTCGCGATACCGGTCTTGCGGTCGATCTGGCGCACAGACAGGCCATGCAACAGCCCGGACTCGGTGTGCTCGTCGGCGGTGGCCCAGAGCCAGTAAAGGCCCCCAACGATCGTCGCCTCCGTCTTGCCGGTCATGTCGACGATGCGCGAAACCCTGGGGTCGTCCCACAGGTTGGTTCTCATCTTGATCCATTCGCCCGCCATTACGCCCCTCCACAGGGGGGAAACGGCTGTCC
>JAJZUN010000019.1 GCA_021848555.1 Pseudomonadota bacterium
TCCGGCGGTGACGCCGCCGTTCCAACTCGACGAAGACAATCTGTCCGAGACCACCCGGCTCACCCATCGCGTGATCGACCTGCGCCGGCCGCAGATGCAGGCCAACATGCGGCTGCGCTACAAGGTGTCGATGGCGGTGCGCCGCTATCTGGATGCGGCGGGGTTCATCGACATCGAGACGCCGATGCTGGCCAAATCCACGCCCGAGGGAGCGCGCGACTACCTGGTGCCCTCGCGCGTGCACGACGGCATGTTCTTCGCGCTGCCGCAGTCGCCGCAGCTGTTCAAGCAGATGCTGATGATCGCGGGTTTCGACCGCTATTACCAGATCACCAAGTGTTTCCGCGACGAGGATCTGCGCGCCGACCGTCAGCCCGAGTTCACCCAGATCGATATCGAGACCTCGTTCCTGGCGGAGGAACAAATCCGCGGCATCATGGAAGGCTTGATGCGCAGCGTGTTCAGGCAGACGCTCAATGTGGAATTTCCCGATCCCCTGCCGGTGATGACCTATGCCGAGGCGATGGCGCGCTACGGCTCGGACAAGCCCGACCTGAGGGTGCAGCTCGAGTTTACCGAACTCACCGACGTCATGAAAAGCGTCGAGTTCAAGGTGTTCTCCGCGCCGGCCAACGCGGTCGGCGGGCGCGTCGCGGGCTTGCGCATTCCGGGCGGCGGCACGCTCACGCGCGGCGAAATCGACGCCTACACCCAGTTCGTCGGCATCTACGGCGCCAGGGGCCTCGCCTACATCAAGGTCAACGAAATCGCCCGCGGCCGCGAGGGCTTGCAGTCGCCGATCGTGAAAAATCTTTCCGACGCGGCGCTCGCCGCCATCGTCGAGCGCTCCGGCGCGAAAGACGGCGACCTCATATTCTTCGCCGCGGACAAGGCCAAGGTCGTGAACGACGCCCTGGGGGCGCTGCGGGTGAAAATCGGCCATGAAAAAGGCTACGCGGTCGCCGGCTGGAAGCCGCTGTGGGTGGTGGACTTTCCCATGTTCGAGTACGACGAGGAGGCCAAGCGCTGGGTCGCGATGCACCACCCCTTCACCGCGCCCAAGGACGGGCACGAGGATTACCTCGCGACCGATCCGTCCAAGGCGATCGCCAAGGCCTACGACATGGTGCTGAACGGATCGGAAATCGGCGGCGGCTCGGTGCGTATCCACCGCGAGGAAGTGCAGTCCAAGGTATTTCGCGCGCTCGCCATCGACGCGGCGGAAGCCAAGCTCAAATTTGGCTACCTGCTCGATGCGCTGCAGTACGGGGCGCCACCCCATGGCGGCATCGCTTTCGGCCTGGACCGCATCGTCGCGATGATGGCCGGCACCGAATCGATACGCGACGTCATCGCCTTCCCGAAAACACAGCGGGCCCAATGCCTGTTGACCCAGGCGCCCAGCCCGGTGGACGAGAAGCAGCTGCGCGAGTTGCATATCCGCTTGCGCGGCGTCGAGAAATCACCGGAAAAGAGCTAGAGCGCCACGCGCCCGGTTGTGCATGGCCCAAGACTAGCCAGCATGAAGCGCCGCGCAGTCGTTTTTTGCGCGCTGCTGGCGTTTGCCGTCGCGGCGCTCGCGCGAGGCCCGGCGCCGATCGGCGACATCGCCCTTGGCGCCTTGCCCGGGGAAGCGCGTGTCGTGCTGGCGCGCATCAAGGCGGGCGGGCCGTTTTCCTACCCCAGGGATGGCAGCGTGTTCGGCAACCGTGAGAAATTGCTGCCACAGCGGAGCCGCGGCTACTACCGCGAATACACGGTGAAGACGCCGGGTGCGCACGACCGCGGCGCGCGCCGCATCGTCGCCGGCGCTGGTGCGGCCGGGGATGTGCGCAGCTCGGGCGAGTACTATTACAGCGACGACCACTACAATTCATTCAGGCGCATCCGTGAGTAGCCATCTGGAAAAGATATTGCAGGACAAGGACAGGGCCGGGGTCTATTTGAGCGGCCCGGACACGCGCCTCATCGCCGAAGCCGCGCAGGCGGCGGGCCTCGCACTGTGGCGCGTGGACATCGGCCATGTGCACGACAAGGCGGGCTTCACCGGCCTGGTGGCCAAGGCGCTCGCTTTTCCCGGCTGGTTCGGCGGCAACTGGGACGCGTTCGAAGACTGCCTCAGCGATCTTTCCTGGCATCCGGCCCCAGGCTACGTGCTGCTGCTCGAGCACGGCAAGCATTTCGGCGCCGGCCACAAGCAGGAGTTCGTCACTGCGGTCGAGGTGCTCGACGGCGCCGCCGAATATTGGCAGGGGCAGGGCAAACCGTTCTGGGCCATCGTCAGCGGTCCGGATGGCTGGGATGCGGGCTTGCCGCCTCTGCCCCCGGCCTGATCCAGCCGCTGCCTAGCGTGTCGCACGACTTCAAGATCCCGCGCTCGGTCCTGGTAGTGATCTACACCTCCGACCTGCAGGTGCTCATGCTGGAACGCGCCGGCTGGCCCGGCTTCTGGCAGTCGGTCACGGGCAGCATCGATCACGAGAACGAGCCGCTGATCGAAACCGCCGCGCGCGAAGTGCGCGAAGAGACCGGCATCGACACCGCGCAATACCGCCTCACGGACTGGGGCATCGAAAACAGCTTCGAGATCTTCAAGCAGTACCGCAGCCGCTATGCCGACGGCGTCACCCACAACCTGGAGCATATATTCGGACTCGAATTGCCCGCGATAGTGCCGGTGCGGCTCGAACCGACCGAACACCTGCGTTACGAATGGTTGCCGTGGAATCAGGCCGCCGAGCGCACGCCCTCGTGGACCAATCGCGACGCCATCCTGCTGCTGCCGCAAAAGCGCGGCGTGCGCGCCTAGCTATAAGCGACGCAGTTTTCGCAGACGGTACCGCGCACGTCTTTCTTCAGATGGGCCGCGCGCAGTTTCACGAACTCGGGCGCATGCCAGGCGTCCATGAACGATTGCTTGGTCAGATCGCCCATGGTCCAGTTGGCGGTGGCGTCGAAGCAGCAGGCCGAGAGCTTGCCCTCGGCGGTGACGTGGCCCTCGGTGAATGCCGACCAGCAGGGCAGGGGCTCGCGCAGGGCGCCGATTCTCCCCTGGTTGCCGGCGGTGGGGCGATAGCCGAGCTGGGCTTCGCGTTCGGTGGCGAAGGCGCCCATCGAATACAGCGGCAGCCAGTAGTGGTGGTCGACGTAGGGGATCACCCACTGGCGCAGCAGCGCTTCCATTTTCGCCTGCTGCTCGCCGTCGTAGCGGATGGACGAGGCGTAGAGCCCGGTCTTGTAGCCGTGCTCCCGGCGCAGTTCCCACCCTGCCTTGATGTTGTCCAGGGCGCGGTGGAACAACCTGCCCGACACGCCCATGATTTTCTCGAACTGCTCCTCGTCGGCGGCGTTCACCGACCACTTGAGCGAGTCCAGACCGGCCTTCATGCAGGCTTCGATCGCCTCGGGGAAAGCCATCGAGGCGTTGGAAGTGAGGAACACGTAAGGCATCGCCAGCTCGCTCTTCAGATAGCGGATGCAGTCGACCAGCAGCCTCGGCCCCATGAAGGACTCGCCGAGGTAGAACACGCCGATTTCCTTCACCCCGGCTTCGCTCATCTCGCGCGTGATGCGCTTGAACAGCTCGAAATCCATGTCCCATTTGGGCTGGACCTCGCGGTTGCGCAGGGCGCAGAAGCCGCAGCGGTAGTTGCAGCGCGGCGAAATCTCGATTTTCACGCTCTTCGGTGCCGGCGGCGCCGCCCTCATATATTCCGGCGGTATCCTGGTCACCGAGTCGATTCTGTCCGTGATCACGCCGACCTCCTGCTGCACGCAGTGCTATTCATTGGTTGATGCTAGGAGAAACGGCGCCGGCCGCGTTTGATGTGGGTCAAGGAATTCCCCTCTCGGCCCGCGCCGGCGAATGGCCAGAAGGCCTGACGCTGCGGGCAACGGTTGACAAAACCAGCCGCGATGTTTACTATATCGCACGACGTTCATATATTAGAACGACGGCGAAATATGAGCCTCGTTGCGACCGACGATGAAACAAGGTGGCAAGCCCATTGCTATTTGCAGCGTGTGCGTCACCTGAAGGAAATCCACTCTTGTTTTCAGCCCTGACCGATGACCAAGTCCAGATCCGCGACCTGATTCGCCGGGTCGCCAAAGAACAGGTTGCGCCGCGCGCCGACGAGATCGACCGCTGCGCCGAATACCCGCAGGACATGTTCGATCTGCTAAAGCAGCTTGGCTTGTTCACGCTGCCGTTTCCGCAGCAGTACGGCGGCAGCAACAGCATGGTTTCCGCATGCCTGGCGATCGAGGAATTCGGACGGGTCTGCTACAACACCGCCTATCTGCTGCTGCTGCAGTGGGTGCCCTTCGGGGCGATCCTGGCTGGCGGCACCGAGGACCAGAAAGGGCGCTTTCTGCACGGCCTGGCGTCGGGAGAACTACGCGGTGCGATCGCCACTACCGAGCCCCAGAGCGGATCCGACGTGGCCGGCATCAAGACTCGGGCGACGTCGGTTGCCGGCGGCTACAGCCTGACCGGATCAAAGATCTGGTGCACCAATTCCCACATCGCCGACTTCGTTCTGGTGGCCGCCAAGACCGCTGACGACAAGTCCCCGGGCAGCATCAGCCTGTTCATCGTCGAGCGCGGCAGCAAGGGCTTCGAAGTCGGTCGCAAGGAGGATAAGATGGGGGCGCGGGGCGTTCCGTCCTGCCCCTTGTTCCTCGACGATGTCTTCGTGCCCGAATCGAATATCCTGGGCGAATCCGGCAAGGGCTTCAAGGTGGTGATGGAAGCATTCAACAAAAGCCGACCTCTGATCGGCGCGCGCGGCGTCGGCTTGTCACAAGGCGCGATCGACCATGCCAGCGAATACATCCAGAACCGCGTCGCTTTCGGCCAGAAGATCAGCGATTTCCAGGGCATACGCTGGATGCTGGCCGACATGGCGATCCAGACCGAGGCCGCGCGCAACCTTGTCTACAAGGCGGCGGCGATGGTCGACGCCGGGGCTGCCGGACGCGAACTCGCGCCGATCGCGGCGATGGCCAAGTGCTTCGCGACGGACACGGCGATGAAGGTCGCGACCGACGCGGTGCAGATGTTCGGCGCTTCGGGCATTTCCAACGAATATCCGATCAACCGCTATTTCCGCGACGCGAAGGTGCTGCAGATCATCGAAGGCACCAATCAGATCCAGCGCAACATCATCGCCAACCACCTGCTCGGCCGGCCGGCGCGCTAGCGGCCTGCGAAGCAACCTCTCAATATGCAAAAAAAGGAACGGCAATGGAAACTGTTGGATTAGGGCTTTACTTCGAAGACCTCCCTGTCGGCAAGACCTTCAAGACCCTCGCGCGCACCATCCAGGATGCGGATATCTGCGCCTTCTGCAATGTGATCCACATGACCGAAACCCTGTTCACCGACATGGAGTTCATCAAGAACGAGTCCGACATCAAGGGGCGTCTTGCTCCTGGAGCGCTCAGCTATTGCTTTGCCGAGGGATTGCTGGCGCAGGCGACCATGCAAAAAACCGGCTATGCGTTTCTCAACATGGAACTCAACATAGAGAATCCAGCGTTTGCCGGCGACACCATCCATGTCGAATGCGAGGTCATCGAATCGCGCCTGTCCAACAGCCGGCCCGGGCGCGGCTTGGTGCGCAGCCGCAACAAAGTGATCAAGCAGGATGGCAAGGTCGTGCTGACCTACACGCCGTTGCGCATGGTCAAGTGCCGCGGCGACAAGGCCTGAGAGTGGCGACAGCCATCGACGCAACTGCTGCCGGCGCGCTCGCCGGCGTGCGGGTGCTCGATCTGAGCATCAACGTCCTGGGTCCGGTCGCGACCCAGTATATGGGCGACATGGGCGCGGAGGTCATCAAGGTCGAACCTCCCCGGGGCGACCCGATGCGCGATACCGGTCCGGGGCGGCATCCGCAAATGTCGGTCTTCTATCTCAATCTGAACCGAAACAAGAAAAGCGTGGTGCTGGATTTGAAGCAGGATGCTGCGCGGCAAGCCGTGCTTCGCCTGGCCGGGAATGCCGATGTGCTGGTTCACAGCATGCGCTCCCAGGCGGCTGAACGTTTGGGCTTGGGCTACGGGGCATTGTCCGCGCTCTATCCCCGTCTAATTTACGCTTCGGCGCCGGGCTACGATCCGCAGGGGCCTCAACGAGACCGGCCCGCCTACGACGATGTGATTCAGGGAGAGAGCGGCCTTGCTGGCATGATCTACATGGCCACCGGCAAACCCGGCTACCTGCCGACGGTCGCGGCCGACAAGATGTGCGGGGTGTTCCTGGGCTCCGCCATCGGCATGGCCTTGTTCGCTCGCGAACGCACTGGCCGCGGCCAGCAGGTGCAGATTCCGATGCTGGAAACCATGCTCTCGTTCAACCTGGTTGAGCATCTATGGACCGGCACCTTCGGCGAGGAAGGCAGCCTGGGCTACGCGCGTGCGCTGTCGCCGCACCGCAGGCCGTACGCTACCCGGAATGGATACATCTGCCTGCTCGCGGTCAGCGACGAACAGTGGCGGCGCCTGTTCGCGTCGTTCGAGCAGCCGGAACTGAGCGGCGACGCGCGTTTCGCAACCATGGAGGCGCGTACCCGCAACATCAACGAACTATACGCAATCGTGGCGGAGCGGATCGCGCTGCGCACCACCGAGGAGTGGCGCGCGCGGCTGGATGCGGCGGACATACCGAACGGGTCGATGAACCGCTTGCAGGACCTGCCCGCCGATCCGTATTTGAGGCAGACGGGCTTTTTCGAGAGGTACGAGCATCCCAGCGAAGGGCCGCTGGTCAGGACTTCAATCCCGCAGCGCTTCTCGGAAACGCCCGGCAGCATCCGTCTGCCTCCGCCGCGCCTGGGCGAGCATACCTGCGAGGTCCTGAGGGCGGCAGGCTATGACGACACCGAAATTACCCGCATCTCGCCTGGTGCTCTGGGGGCCAAGGCAAGCTGAGCGCCGGCGAGTAGCGGCTACTGACAATCGAAGCGAAAGGTGGAAGACATGCAAGGACTACGGGGCAAGGTGGTGATCGTCACGGGCGGGGCCGGCGGCATCGGCACGGCGCTATGCGAAAGATTCGCCGCGGAAGGATCGGCCGTGGCCGTGTTCGATCTCAACGGCGCGGCCGCGCATGCGCTTGCAGCGAAGATTCGTGACAGCGGCGGCAGGGCTGCAGCCTATGCAGTGGACATTGCCGATGCGCCGATGGTCAACGCCGCCGTTGCCAAGGCCGAGAGCGATCTGGGGCCGATTGACGTGCTCGTCAACAATGCCGGCTGGGACCAGGGCGCGCGTTTTCTCGATACCGATCCGGTTCTGTGGCAGAAGATCGTCGCGATCAATCTGATGGGGCCGCTCAACCTGCACCGTGCGGTCCTGCCGGGCATGAGCGCGCGCGGCAAGGGCCGGGTGGTCAACATATCCTCGGATGCAGGGCGCGTGGGATCGTCGGGCGAGGCCGTGTATTCCGCCTGCAAGGGCGGCATCATCGCGTTCTCGAAAACCATCGCGCGCGAGATGGCAAGGAAGCAGATCAACATCAACGTGGTTTGCCCCGGTCCGACCGACACTGCGCTGTTCCGTGATTTTGCCGGAGAGGGTGAGAGCGGCGACAAGCTCAAGGGCGCGTTGACCAAAGCCATTCCGTTCGGCCGTCTTGGCCAGCCTGCCGATCTCGTCGGCGCCGTGTGCTTTCTGGCCAGCGACGATGCGGCCTTTATCACCGGCCAGGTGCTCAGTGTCTCCGGCGGCCTGACCATGGCCGGTTAAGCGTCACTTGCCAATGCGTACCAATAGACAAAGGAGATCTACGTGGAATTCAAGGACATCATTTATACCGAAGCGGCCGGCATCGCCACCATCACCATCAACCGGCCCAAGGTGTTCAACGCGTTTACCTCGAATACATGTGAAGAACTGATCCATGCCTTCGGCAAGGCGGGCTGGAACGATGCGATCGGGGTGGTCGTGCTTACCGGCGCCGGCGACAAGGCGTTCTGCACCGGCGGCGACCAGTCGCCTTCCTCGCATGGCGGCGGCGGCTACGGCGGTCGTGGCACGATCGGCCTGCCGGTGGAGGAACTGCAAAGCATCATCCGCGACATCCCCAAACCGGTGATCGCGCGCGTCAACGGCTACGCTATCGGAGGCGGCAACGTGCTGGTCACGATCTGCGACCTGGCAATCGCTTCGGACAAGGCGCAACTGGGCCAGGTTGGTCCCAAGGTCGGGTCGGTCGATCCGGGTTTCGGCACGGCGCTGCTGGCGCGCGTGGTCGGCGAGAAGAAAGCGCGCGAGATCTGGTACCTCTGTCGTCGCTACAGCGCGCAGGAGGCGCTGGCGATGGGCTTGGTCAATGCCGTAGTGCCGCACGACCAACTCGATGCAGAGGTGAAGAAATGGTGCGACGAAATCCTCGCCATGAGCCCGACCGCCATTGCGATCGCCAAGCGATCGTTCAACATCGACACCGAGATGATCCGCGGCATTTCCTCGTTTGCCATGCAGGCGCTTAAGCTGTACTACAACACCGAGGAATCGAAGGAAGGAGGCCGGGCATTTCGCGAGAAACGCAAGCCGGATTTTCGCAAGTATGCCGGTAAGTAGGCGCGATGCCGGGGCGTGGGTGCGAGATGGACGAGACGACGCTGTTGCAGGTTTCGATGGGAGGACGGGTCGGCGTGAGCGAGGGTCTGGAGGCATTTCAGAAACGGCGAAAACCGAAGTTCGAGCAGTCAAGCTGGAATCGGAAACGTAGGCGCGTGTGACCAAATAGGCCCGCGTGACTGGGAAATGGCTACACATTACAACCCAAGATGGATCAAAGGAGGTCGCATGAATATCAAAGGAGATTGCATGAATGGTTTATTGAGAGTCCGCGCGAGCCTGTTCGCAGCCCTGGCGTTCGCCGCCTTGGCGTTGAGCGCCGCGCCGGTTTCGCTCGCGCAGGATAACTTTCCCAACCGGCCGATACGCATCGTTATCGGCTTTGCCGCCGGCGGCGGCACCGACTCGGTGTTGCGGGCGATTGCCGGCAAGCTTTCCGAAAACCTCGGTGTGCCGGTGCTGGTGGACAACAGGCCGGGCGCGAACGGCAACATCGCCGGCCAGGCGGTGGCCCAATCGCCGGCCGACGGCTACACGCTGCTATACAACACCTCTTCCCTGGTGCTGAGCCCGCATTTGTACGCCAAGCTGAATTACGACTTTGCCCGCGACCTCACGCCGGTGGCGTTGACGGCAAATATTCCCTTGGTGCTGGTTACCCATCCCGCGGTTCCGGTAACAACGGTGCAAGAGTTCGTGGCCTATCTCAAGGCCAATCCGGGCAAGATCAATTACGCCTCGGCGAGCAAAGGCAACGTCACCCACCTGGCGACGGTGCAACTATTGCAGGCCGTCGGCGCTCAGGCCACCCACGTTCCGTACAAGGCCGAGGCACCCGCGGTGACTGACATACTCGGCGGTCAGGTCCAGTTCTACTTCGGCACCGCCAATGCAATGATTCCCCAGATCAAGGCGAAAAAACTGAGAGGCTTGGTGGTGAGCAGTCGGACGCGAAATGAGGCAATCAGTGATGTCCCAACGCTTGCCGAGACCATCCTTCCAGGGGTGGAAATTGGCGCGTGGTCCGGCGTGATGGCGCCGGCAAAAACACCGCACTCGATTGTCGTCAAACTCAACGTCGAGTTGAACAAGGCGCTGCAGGACCCAGCGCTGCGGGCCAAAATCATTGGCACCGGCGCCGAAGTGCGTGGCTCCACCGTCGAGGAATATGACGCCTTTCTCAAGTCGGAGTTCGAGCGCTGGGGCCAGGCGGTCAAGGCCGCCGGCCTGAAGCCGGAATAAGGGCGCCTCGGCCTGAAAATGGAGTAGCGGATGGGACCGCTGGCAGGCATCAAGGTGGTCGAACTCGCCGGCATCGGGCCGGGGCCGATGTGCGCCATGTTGCTGGCCGACCTCGGCGCGACCGTGATTCGTGTCGACCGCCGTGAGCCGGTCGATCTTGGTATCAAGCGCCCGCTCAAATTCAATCTCCTGTTACGCAATCGCAAGGCGATCGCGCTGGATCTGAAACAGCCGCGGCACGTCGCCCTTGCGCTAAGGCTGATCGACAAGGCCGATGCATTGATTGAAGGCTTTAGGCCCGGCGTCACCGAACGCATGGGCCTGGGACCCGACACCTGCATCGCGCGCAATCCGAGGCTGGTCTATGGCCGCATGACCGGCTGGGGCCAGGATGGACCGCTGGCGCATGCCGCCGGCCACGACGTAAACTACATCGCACTGACCGGCGCCCTGCATGCCACCGGGCGCGCCGGTCAGCCGCCCACCGTGCCTGTCAATATCCTGGGCGATTACGCGGGCGGGTCCTTGTATCTCGCCTTCGGCATCCTCGCCGGAATCGTCGAGGCGCGCGCCTCGGGCAAGGGCCAGGTGGTCGATGCCGCGATAGTTGATGGCACGGCGCACCTGCTCACCTCGTTCTACGGACTGTTGGGAATGGGATCGTTCCGCGAGGAGCGCGGTACCAACATATTCGACTCCGGCGCCTATTTTTACGAAGTCTACGAATGTGCCGACGGCAAGTGGGTCTCGGTAGGGCCGATTGAAGGTCGCTTCCACGATGTACTGCTCAAGAAACTCGGGATTGACCCCGCCGAGATCGGCGCGCAAATGAATCCGGAGAACTGGCCCAGGGGCAAGGCACTCCTCGCCGCGAAATTCAAGTCGAGGACTCAGGCGCAATGGTGTGAACTACTCGAGGGCAGCGACACTTGTTTCGCGCCCGTGCTTGCCATGTCGGAGGCGCCGCGGCATCCACACATGAAGGCACGCAATGCTTATGTCGAGGTCGACGGCGTCATCCAACCGGCTCCTGCGCCACGATTTTCGCGCACACCGGCGGCAACGCCCTTGCCGCCGCAGCCGATCACACCCGAAAACACCGACGCAGCCCTCGCTGACTGGCTGGGCCGGGCGGACATCGAACAATTGCGCGCCGACGGCATTATCGCCTGAACACGGATCTATTTTGCACCGCCAAAGAAATCGCAAGCGCAGACTGACGACAGTGAGGAAGAAATAGATGCAGCAAGATGTCTATTCACCGCGTTCGCTGACCCGGGTGTTGGGGCTTTTCGGTGCCATCGCGAAGTCGGACGAGGGGCTTACCCTGGCGCAACTGAGCAGCAGCATCGAGGCGCCAAAAAGCAGCCTACTGCTTTTGCTCAAGCCCCTGGTTTCCATGGGTTATTTGAATCATGCGTCGGCCCGATACAGGCTCGGTGCAGCCGTGTTCCGGCTGGCTTCGGAGATCCTGTCGGTGCGCCAGTTTCCCAAGCTGATCCGCCCCTACATGGAAGAATTGGTCGCGCGCACCCGGGAGAGCGTGTTTCTGGCAGCGCTGGATCGCGATGCGAAAATCGTGACCTACGTCGAATGCATTGAAAGCCCGCAGGCGGTGCGCTATTCGGTGCCGGCAGGGACCACGCGCCAGCTCTATCCCTCGGCTGCGGGCCGGGTTCTGCTGGCTTTCCAGGATGATGCGTGGCGCGAGCACTACCTGAAGTCGGTCAGACTCAAGGCGCTTACATCGAAGACGCTGACTGACCGCGACGCGCTGCGACGCGAACTCGATGCGATCCGCAAGGCAGGCGTTGCGATTACCTTGGGAGAAACCGTGGACGGGGCGGCGGGCATCGCTGCGCCGGTGTTCGGCGCGGACGGCAGTGCCAGTCATGCTCTGCTGATCGGGGCACCGGCCGCGCGCTTCCCAGGCGAACTCCCGGCGCTGCGTAAAGCCATCGTCGAAGTCGCTGCCAACGCGTCTGGGGTGCTGCGGACCAGTCGCTGAGTCTGAACGAATTGAGCCACTGCCCGTTCGAGCATCTCATCGGCAACCGAAGTCGTAACTACGGAGTTTCGTGATGGTGTCTGCCGTTGTCTGCCGCACTTTGGGTACACCCGACCTCCTGAAACTGGAAGGCATAGCGGCTCGGCCGGTCGGACCGGACGAAGTCCGGATTGCGGTGCACGCAGCCGGCCTCAATTTTCCGGATATTCTGATGGTGGCAGGTAAGTATCAGTTGAAGCCACCGTTGCCTTTCATTCCCGGAATGGAGGCCGCGGGAATCGTCACCGAGGTGGGACCCGCCGTAGTGCATCGACAGCCGGGCGAGCGCGTTATGCTTCGCGCTTGGCACGGCTGCTACGCCGAGGAGGTGATTGCGCCAGTCGAAGAGGTGTTGCCGCTGCCTGAGAATTTCAGCTTTGCCGAAGGTGCCTCATTCATGGTAGCCGTGTCGACGGCTACAAACGCGCTGCTGCAGCGCGGGCAGCTCCTCGCCGGCGAGGTGCTGCTGGTACACGGCGCGGCCGGCGGCGTCGGTCTCGCGGCCGTTGAGGTCGGCAAGCTTCTAGGTGCGACCGTGATCGCCACCGCCTCCAGCGCGGAGAAGCTGGCGATCGCGCAAGACCGCGGATGTGACTATGCGATCGACTACACGCGCGACAACTTCAAGGATCGCGTGATGGAGATCACCGGAGGCAATGGGGCCGACGTCATTCTCGACACCGTTGGCGGCGAGGTGTTCGAGCAGTCCATGCGTTGCATCGCCTGGGGTGGCCGCCTGCTGGTGGTCGGGTTTGCCAGCGGTCGGATTCCGGAAATAAGAATGAATCAACCGCTGCTCAAATGCTTCAGCATCGTGGGGGTGCGTGCAATTGAGCATGTCAAACGCAAGCCAGAGGAAGGCGCTGCGTATCGAGACTGGATGCTCGGCTGGGCCAACAAGGGTCGGCTAAGGCCGCATATCTCCCGTGTGCTCCCGCTGGGACGCTTCCGCGAGGCTGTGGAACTGCTGGAGTCCCGCAAGGCCATAGGCCGAGTCGTGCTTGAGGTGCGACCGGCCTGAAGAGTTGCGACGTAGAATATATTTAATCGGGTGGCGGGTCGGGTGGCGCCGCCGGCTTGGCGCATTTTTTGAGGAATGTGGGTCGCCGAGTCGATTTTGGCTGTTATCACGCTCCGACCCTGTCAGGCAGTATCGTGGATTGCGAGTTCCTGTGGGAAACGACGCTGACCGCGTTTGACAGGGGTCAAGCCCAGCCACCCTGCCTTGGCCCACGTGGCCAAGCGGTCTGAACCAAGAGAGTTTGACCCTTGCCGCGGGGGTCCTACGCCGTCCATAATGGCTACCTATCCGGATAAACGGCCGTTTGCCATGAACAAACCCTTGGATTTGAAAGTCGAGACCGAGCGGCGCGAACGCGCCGAATACGTGCTCTCGCGCACCGACAAGTATTTCACCAAGTCGCGCCAGATCGTGGAGAAGTTCGGCGACAAGACTGTGAGCTACGGCGTGTTCCTGCGCCGCGGCACCATCTGCGCCGTCAACCCCGCGCTGGAGATCCTGCGCGAATACTACCCGCCGGACGCCGTTCCGCTCAAAATCAAGCGGCTGTACGAGGAGGGCGCTTTCGTCCCGGACCAGAAGCCGATTTTCACCTACACCGGCTCGTTCGCCGCGCTGGCCGAACTGGAGACGCTGATCCTGCGCCGCGTCGGCACCGCCTGCGTCTCGGCCTACAACGCCTGCAAGATGGCGACCGACTTGCCCAAGGTCGCTTTCATCGACATGCATGCGCGCCACGCCTGCGGCGACGACCTGTCGGTCCTGGCCGCCTATGGCGCCGCGGTCGGCAGCCGCATCGCCAAGCTCTCCGGCGCGATCGGCTTCATCGGCGGCTCGCAGGACCTGACCGCGCACTTCTACGGCCTGGAGAACGGGCTCGGCACCATGCCGCATGCCATCGTCGGCTACGCCGGCTCCACCCTGAGAGCGGCGCAGATGTACGCCGAGACCCATCCGCAGGACAACCTCACGGTGCTGGTCGATTACTACGCGCGCGAATTCAGCGACGCGCTCGAGGTCTGCCGCTGGTGGTACAACGATGTCCTGCCGGCCGATCCCGCCAGCGCGCGCACCCTGGCGTTTCGCATCGACACCCACGGCGAGCGCTATGCCGAAGGGCTCGATTACGAGCGGTCGGTGGAACTCGTGGCCAACTGGCTGCATGTGCTGAACGAGTACGAGGCGGTGCGCGCGGTAATGGGCGAGGAGGCCTACGACTCGGACACGCTCAACATCGTCAAGGACCGCGTGCGCAAGGTGCTGTTCGGAACCGGCGTGTCGGTGGCGAGCGTGATCAAGATGCGCCAGACCCTGGACGGCGCGGGTTTCAACTCGGCGCGCATCGTCGGCTCCAGCGGGTTCACGCCGTTCAAGTGCAAAATGTTCAGCCACGCGCGCGCGCCGGTGGACGTGATTGGCACCGGCTCCTTCATTCCGGAGGCTTTCGGCGATACCTTCGCCACTGCCGACATTTTCATGTACGACGGCGAATTCCTGATCAAGGTCGGGCGCGAAAAGCTGTTTCAGGGCCTGAAACCTTGAATAGAGTCTGCGCGGAGCAAACAGCGTGTCTTCGGCCGGGGAAAAGCCCTGATTTCACGAACAAGGGGGGGTGCACCCCCCTTGTCCCCCGAGGGGACTTCCTTCGGGGCGTATATCCCCCCGCGGACGCAGACTTGCAATTCTTCCGCTTTTTGACTCATGAGCGACTAAGATTTTTTTAGGCCATGGTCAAGTCATCGCCTGGCGTGGAGTTGGGATGAAACTGCGCCTCGCCACCTACAACATCCACAAAGGCTTTTCCCAGTTCAACCGGCGCATGATGGTGCACGAACTGCGCCACCACCTGCGCCTGCTCGACGTC
>JAJZUN010000740.1 GCA_021848555.1 Pseudomonadota bacterium
GCCATCACTGCTGGGCCAAAATTCAGTAGCAAAGCCACCCGATAATCTGCGCCTCGGTGAAACGGCTTTTCCTCATCTCGTCTGCTCCTTCAGGGTGGGCAGACTCTACATCACGGCGAGGGCGCTTTCGGGGGGCAGGTCAAACGCGGCTGCGCAAGCCTCATCGGCGCCTGTCGCTGACTGCGTCGGCGTTCGCCGGGGGCATTTCCTGGTGTTTCGGGCACGACGCCGCGGGCGGGGGCGTCTCGTTGCTCCTGCGGGCCGGGGAAAATGCCGCCCAGGCGTTACCAAGTTTCAGGAACGGCGCCTGCTTCTCGCAGGAATCTTGCGCAACGCGCGCGGATCGCGGTGAACACGTCGAGCATGGCGGCACTGATTTTCAGGAACACCTGCCGGCCATGCCGGACGATCCTGCCCGCGGTTTGAAATAGCCGCCAGCGCACGGTCTGCACTTGCGCAGTTTGACACTCCGTCCCGAGCGCAAGACTACGAAATCCGCAGTAGAGATTATAGGTCAGCACGCCGATGGCGAAGAACACCGCATTGGCCGACAACGTGCCGCACGGCATGTGTTCCATGCCGAAGCCGATCTTGAGTTCCTTGAAGCGGTTCTCGCTGGCGTCGCCGCGTTGGCAATACCACGCCATCGTGGCTGCGGCGTCCTCGTTGGCGCGATTGCTGGCGATGGCATGATAGCGATAGGGCTGCGTGTTTTCGAACAAGTCCGGTTCCTGCGAGCGGCGCATTACGATTAAGCGAAACGCCTGGTCGGTCTTGTTCATGCAATGCACCGTCTCGGCAATCTCGCCATCGCGGAATTTCTTCCACTCCCGCTCGGGAATACCTGCAATCGTCGCCTTCACCGCCGCATCCTGATCGGCGCCAATCGCAAAAACCTTGCCGCTCGCCTCGCAATCATTGAAGATCGCCGCCCGATAGGCCGCACTGTCAGCACGCACCATTGTGATCTTCTTGCCCTTGGGCAGATTGCGCGCGCAGGCCTGCAGGAATTCGAGGTTGCTCGCCGCCGGGGCGGCGTTGCCCTCGCGGAACTCGTAACCCGCCACAACGCCGAGTTCGGCGATGTGGCCGACCATCGGCATGTAGCCCCGCTCGCCCTTATACGTAGTCTGCGCGTCGCGTTTTTCCGCAACAATCTGCGTCGCGTCGATGTCGAGCGTATAGTCAGCGCGCTCATCGCGCCGCAACAAGCGGCGGAAAACACCGCGATGCACCCGCGCCAATCCCGCCAGGCCACCCGCTTCGTCGACTCCCATGCGCCGTAACCAGTCGCCAGTGGCGTCGCTGCTCGGCATGGCGTCAAGGTCAAGAAGCGTGCGCAGGCCTTCATCATTGCGCAACACCCGCAAGTCCTCCAGCGTCCGTCCGCCGCCAGCGAGCATCAGAAGCAGCGGCAAGACATGCGCCAACGGGCAATATCCCACGGCACTTCCCGGGCGGGGCAGTTCATGGTCAATCAGACCGCATACCCCCATCGCTTGCAGATATTCCCCAAACAGCGCCAACCCACCCTGCGCTGTCAGGATTTCCTCCGTCGCCGCAAGCTTGAACGGCAGTACCGTCTGCACCACCCCCATCGCACCCTCCAGGTGATCTCACATCACCCGCTAATGACGGCTATCTCACTCAAAAGACAAGCCCTTTCCTGGATGCAAATTATCCACAGCGGATTTTGGGTCGAGGTGTCCATCTTCATCGACGAGACGTGGGCCAAGACGAGCATGACACGGCGGCATGGCCCCTGCCGGGTTGGCCAGCGGCCGCTCGCCAAGGTGCCACATGGTCACTGGAAAACGCTCCCTTTCGTTGCGGGGCTGCGCTATGGCGACGTGGTTGCTCCTCGCATGTTCAGCCGACCGATCAACGCCACGAGCGTCCTCGCCTGGGTGGTCCAATGCCTGGTGCCAACCCTGCGGTCTCGCGACATCGTGGTGATGGACAATCTCAGCAGCCACAAATCCAGCGCGGTTCGCCATGCCATCCGCGACGTCGGCGCCAAGCTCTTCTTTCTGCCACCCTACAGCCCCGACCTCAACCCCATCGAGCAGGCATTCGCCAAGCTCAAGACGCTGCTCCGCAAGGAAAACGCCCGCACCGTCGAGCAAACCACACACTGCATCGGAAAGCTCATCGACCAAATAACCCCCAGCGAATGCATCAATTATTTCAGAAAGGCGGGTTACTCAACGTGAAGCTATCATGCTCTAAAACCCAATCGCGGATCTTGGGCTATCCCGGCTAGTAACCGCTGAGAATCACACGACTACCGTTCGGGCGGACGAAATGGGCCGCGATACCACGCTCGCGGATGACCGCCTCGGCCATTGCCAGCGGTATCAGGGTAAAGCTTGTAGACAGCGCATTGGCTTCCGTCGCCGTCGGCGAGATCACTGAGACCGAGGCAAAGCGCCAGCTCGTCGCGCCCGTGACAGGGTCGAAAATATGGTTGAACCGTCCAGCCGCATCGAACCGCGTGCCATAGCCGCCGGCGGTACCGATGGCTTCATCGCGAATTTCGACCCGCGTCGCGACCATGCCCGGCGACTCGGGATCTTCGAGACCGACGCGCCAGGGCGCGCCCGAGGGATGCGGGCCGATCGCTCGCATTTTGCCCATATCCACCAGCGCATGCGTAATCCCACCGGCGCGCAATAATTCGACAACGCG
>JAJZUN010000741.1 GCA_021848555.1 Pseudomonadota bacterium
TGTGCTGGTCTATCCCGAGGGCATCATGTACGGCAAGGTCGGCAAGGAGGACGTCGCCGCCATCGTCGAGCAGCACGTGATCGGGGACCAGCCGGTCGAGCGGCTCATGCTGCCCAAGGACGTATGGTAGTCGGCACCCCCGGCGTCGGACGGGAGGACATGCCCGCCGCCATCGGCGAGCGCCTTGAGTCAGCGGCCTTCAACGTGTACCGCGATCATGCGCGCGCCGAGGCCGAGCTGCTCGCCGCCCAGCAGGCAGCGCCCGACTATCTGCCCGGTTATTACGCGCTGTACAAATTCTATTTCTACCGCCAGCGCCTGCCCGAAGCCCGCCGGATTGCGCTCCAGGGGTTACACCGGGCCGCTGCGCTGGCCGGCTTTGATGCGGATTGGCGTCAGCTCGGTACAACCTCCGCCGACTGGCGCCGCGATGGCGGGGCCGCGCATTTTTATCTGTTCACGCTTAAGGCGCTGGCCTTCATCAGCCTGCGCAGCGGCGAGCCGCAGGCCTGCCGAGAACTGCTCGACAAGCTGGACGAACTCGATCCCAGCGACTCGGTGGGCGCCTCGGTCATCCGCGAACTGGCCGCGGGCGCGTCCCAGCCTGCCTGAATCCGCCTTCAGCCAAACCGATTTTTTTAGAGACGAAAGGAAACACGTGGCCACCATCACCGAATCAGCCCTCGCCCGGGTGGAAACAGAAGGGCGGCTGTTGAACCCGGTCTTCAAGGACAAGACCCATGTCGCGGGCCGCTACGGCTTTCGCGGCGACATCGCGCTCAAATTCGCCGAGCAGTTCGCCGACGAAAAGCGTCCGCCGGAAATCAGCACCGACCAGGTCATGGCGATTGCCGAAGTGGGCAAGCCGGGCATCCCCTTCCTGGCCGGGTTCCTGCTCTCCTTCGAATACCTCAAGCTGCTGGCCGAAGTGTTGCAGGACGAACTGGTGCCGGAAGGCAAGTATTTCGTCTTCTGCGACAACATCGATCTCTCCTCCAAATACCGCGTCCCCTACGGCAAGACCACGTTCTATGTGCTGCCGATCTTCGAGGCCACCGTTTACAACGAGCTGCTGGAACTGCTCTATCTGGAAAAGAACGATCTCAAGAAGCTCGACACCGCCGGCAAGCTGGACAAGGTGGCGGAGACCGCACTGGGCTTCGACGCGGATTTCGAGACCATCAGCTATGAGGACGGCTTGAAGCGCATGGGTCCGGTGCGCAACCTGGGCGAGAACCGCCCGGTATGACCATGCTCCTGGGCGCCATGCTCTCGCTCATCGAGGAGGCCGGCGTCGTAGTGCTGACACTCACCGAGGGGTTGGAGCAGAGCGAATTCCTCGGCTCCTTCCTCACTCGGCGCGAGGTCAAGCGCCAGATCGACACCATCACGCTGACGGTGGCGAACCTGTCGACAGCTTCCCGCCGGTGCCTGCCGGAAATCGACTGGGATGGCTGGACCGCGTGCGCGCTGGGCCTCGACCAGGGCGGCGAGGCCGAGGACGACGCCCTGTGGTTCGCGCTGCGCTCGCTCGTTCCCGCCATGCTCATGTGGCTGCGCGTCTACCGCAGCAACCAGCCGGAGCTTTTCAGCCTGATGGACAGCACCGCGCCGTGACCTACGGTACCCCCATGCCAGCCACCCAATCTGAAATCATGGTGTCCCACGACGATCCGAATGCAAGCTGCCGCTACTTCGTCAGCTACAGCGGCGTGCAACTGCCCCTCAACCTGGTGCAGCCCTTGGAGCCCGACGGGCTCAACAACCGCAATACCTACTTCCGCGCCTGGTATAACTCCCAGGAACAACTGGTGACGTGCCAGAAGATCGTCTACGGCGAGATCGAAATGGAGCACCGCTACGAATATCGCGTCGACGGTCGATTGGCCTCAGCCCGCATCATCGATGCGGAAGGGGAAGTCACCGAACTGGGGTTCTGAGTAGCGAACGCCGGGTAAGCAAAGCGCATTGCACCGGATAGGTAAACGCAGCATACTTTCCGGCATCGGACTTTGGGATCGACCGCACGTGCCGACCGTATTGTGACTGGGGCCCTATCGGTTCTTTTTTTACGCCGGGGACTGGCACGAACCGCCGCATATCCATATTGAACGGGACGAGGACATCGCAAAATTCTGGCTCAAGCCTATACGGCTGCAAAGCAGCAGCGGATTCAGCCGCGCTGAAATTGCCAAGCTGACTACGCTGGTAGCCGAGCGTCGGGACGAATTGCTGGAGGCGTGGAATGCTTACTTCAAGAATTGAACTCGAAATCCCCGCAGTGCGGAGTGCACGCACCACAGAAGACACCCTTGCCGTTGATTTTGATGACGGGCGCAGCCTCTCCGTTCCCTTGGCTTGGTATCCGCGCCTGCTGCATGCCACGAACGAGGAACGCGCCGCCTGGCGCATTGTCGGGCGAGGCCAGGGTCTTCACTGGGATGCTCTGGACGAAGATATCAGCGTCGAAAACCTGCTTGCGGGACATCGTTCCGGCGAATCGCAACAGTCTTTCGAGCGCCGGCTGGCATCCAGAAACGCAGCGGCATAGCGCCCAGTGGCTGCGGGGTATATCGCAGCCAGCGGCCGAAATCGTTCACCACCACCTTGTTGAGGAGCCCGCCCGGGCTCCATTGATAGCTGAGCGTCTTGTTGGCGCGGCTGTCGGCGACACCGGCCAGGC
>JAJZUN010000742.1 GCA_021848555.1 Pseudomonadota bacterium
GTGGTGCGCACCAAGAGCAGCATCAGGTCCGAGTGCAGCGCGCGCGAAGTCCAGACCTTCTGGCCGTTGACGACGTAGTGATCCCCGTCGCCGCTTTTTACAAATTGGGCGCGCGTCTTCAGCTTGGTGGTGTCGGTGCCGGTGGTGGGTTCGGTGACGCCGAAAGCCTGCAGCCGCAATTCGCCGCTGGCGATCTTCGGCAGATAGCGCGCTTTCTGCTCGGGGCTGCCGTGGCGCAGCAGCGAACCCATGGTGTACATCTGCGCGTGCGCGGCCGCCGCGTAGCATCCGGCCGCGTGGCATTCCTCCAGCACCACCCCTGCGGCCCGCAGCGGCAGGCCGGCGCCGCCGTACTCCTCCGGAATCAGCGCAGCGAGGTAGCCCGCCTCGGTCAGCGCCTTGACGAATTCGGCGGGATAGGCCTCGCGCGCGTCGAGGTCGCGCCAGTAGGCGCCGGGAAAATCCGCGCAGATGCGCCGCACGCTGTCGCGGATTTCGGGATAGTCCTCGCCCAGGGGCACGCTCACTTCGCGCTGTGCAGTCGATGCGTTCATTGATTGATTTCCTTTCTATGCGGTTGCAGACGGCCGGGCGGCCGCGGCGGGTTGGATTGCCGGCGGGCGGGTGCGCGCGATTGTTCTCAAGAACGGCGGCGCCATCTAGCGGCCGCGGAACACCGGCTTGCGCTTCTCGTTGAACGCGCGCACGCCTTCGAGCCGGTCCTCGGTGGGGACCAGGCGGTTGTAGGCCTCGATCTCGAAGCGGTAGCCGGTGGCGATGTCGGTTTGCAGTCCGTAGTGGATCGACTTTTTCGCCTGCCGCACCGACAGCGGTGCGTTCTCGGCGATGGCGCGCGCGGTGACCAATGCATCGGCCAGCGCCTTGCCCGGCTCGCAAAGCCGGTTGACCAGCCCCCATTCATGGCCTTCTTCGGCGGTGAACGGGCGTGCGGCGAGGATCAGTTCCTTGGCACGCCGCTCTCCCACCGCGCGCGGCAGGTTCTGCGTCCCGCCGCCGCCCGGCATGATCCCGAGGCGCACTTCGGACAGGGCGAAGCGCGCGCCGCGCGCGGCGAAAATGAAATCGCAGGCTAGCGCGGTTTCAAGCCCGCCGCCATAGGCATAGCCGTTCATCGCCGCGATCACCGGGATCGGGCATTCCATCAGCGCCACGAATGCGCGCTCGAACAGTTCGTGCTGCGCGCTCCAGGTCTCGTCGCTCATGCCGTTGCGCTCCTTCAGATCGCCCCCGGCGCAGAACGCGCGCTCCCCGGCTCCGGTCAGCACCGCACAGCGCATCGCGCCGGGCTCGACCGTGAGGCGCGTCCACAGATCGAGCAGATCGCGCCCCATCTGGGTGCTGATCGCGTTGAGGACCTCCGGCCGATTGAGCGTGGCTACCAGCACGTGTTCGTCGACCAGTTCGAGCGCGATGGTGTCGTATCTTGGAAGCTTCATTTTTTCCCGCCCGGTTCGGTGCAGCCAGGGATCCCCAGGGGCCCGCAGCAGCTCCCGTCCTATTCCGGCTTGATGCCGGCGGCAACGGCGATCTTGCCGTACATCTCGATATCGTTCTTCACCACGGCGGCGAATTCTTCGGCCGAGGTTCCGGCCACCGGCATGCCCGCGGCCTCGAGCTTGGCGCGTATGTCCGGCGCATGCAGCGCCTTCAGCAACTCCGCATTGAGGCGCTTCACTATCGGCGCCGGCAGGCCAGCCGGCGCGAAAAAGCCGAGCCAGGAGCGCGGCATCGCGTAGCCCGGGACCGATTCGCCTATGGTCGGGATCTCGGGTGCGCTGGGCTGGCGCTGGGATTCGACCAGGCCGAGTATCCTGATCTTGCCGCCGCGCGCCTGCGGCAGCGCCGTGGACAGCGTGGTGAACACGGCCGCGATCTGTCCGCCCACCAGGTCCTGCATCGACTGTCCGGCGCCCCGGTAGGGGACGTGGATCATGTCTATGCCCGTCACCTGCTTGAGCAATTCCCCGGACAGATGATGCGGCGAGCCCGTGCCCGAACTGCCGAAGGAGATTTTTCCCGGATTCCTTTTCACGTACTCGACGAACTCCTTCGCGTCTTTCGCCGGCACCCCCGGGTGCACCGCGAGCACGATCGGCACCTGTACCGCCTCGGTGAGCGCGGTAAAGTCCTTCACCGGATCGTAGGCCAGCGCCTTGGTCGTGAATTTCACTATTCCGTGGGTGGCGCCGGTGCCGAGTTCTATCGTATAGCCGTCGGGCGCGGCCCGCGCCACGAAATCCGAACCGATCATGCCGCCGCCGCCGCTGCGGTTTTCCACGACGATAGGCTGCCCCATGCTTTCGCTCATGCGCTGCGCCAGGGTGCGCGCCAGCAGGTCGGTCGACCCCCCGGGCCCGTAGGGCACCACCAGCGTGATCGCTTTGTTCGGATAGTTCTGCGCTTGAACCGGCGCGCTGGTCCAGGGCGCCGCTGTCAGAATGACGGCGGCCATCGCCGCGAGTGCGTTTTTGATCATGTCGGCCTCCTCCTATTCACTTCAGGGTTCGGAATCGGTGTTGCAGCGATTCCACCTTTGCATTCCGGCGCAGCTTGCGGAATTGGGTATTTGTACGTACATTCTGCGGCGCGCCCGCCGCGCGTGTCAACAGCGATATGATGACTGGCGATTGCCGGCGCGGCGCGCACAGCACGGGAGGGGA
>JAJZUN010000020.1 GCA_021848555.1 Pseudomonadota bacterium
CTCGCCAACCTAGCAGCGCGATTGCGATAAATTCACGTAGAAAATTTCTTGCGCTCTCGGGCGCCCTGGCGCTGGGCGCGGGCGGGTTTGCCGCATGGCGCGCCTGGCCCGAGCAGGGCCTGGTCAACCCCTGCCGCAGCGGCCTGCCCGAGGCGCTCGCCCGGCACGAGCTGGTGCGCGCTGCCTGGGAGGGCATAGACCCGGACCAGATGTGGGACGGCCATTGCCACCTGGTCGGCACCGGCGATTCCGGCAGCGGCATTCATCTCAACGACGCAGCCCAGAATGTGCGCCATCCTCTGGAGTATGTGCAGCGCCTGATTTTCATGAACGCAGGCTGCGTGCGCGACGCGCCGGGGCAGGTGGACCACAGCTACGTCGAGCGACTGCGCGGGCTGGTGCAGGGGCTGCGCCCCGGGGCGAAGTTGCTGCTCCTGGCTTTCGATGCGAACGTTACCGAGGCGGGCGAGGTTGCGCGGGAACAGACCAGCCTCTATGTCCCTAACCGCTACGCCGCTCAGATGGCACAGCGCCATGCGCGCTATTTCGAATGGGCCGCGTCGGTGCACCCGTATCGCCGCGACTGCGTAGAGCAGCTGGAGGCGGCGGCAGGGCAGGGTGCACGCGCGCTCAAGTGGCTGCCCGCGGCGATGGGCATAGATCCGGCATCCAAGCTCTGCGATCGATTCTACGCGGCGCTGGCGCGGCTCGACCTGCCGTTGATCACGCATGCGGGGCTGGAGCGCGCGGTGCGGGGCGCGGATGCGCAGGACCTGGGCAATCCGCTGCGCCTGCGGCGCGCGCTGGATCACGGCGTGCGCGTGGTGGTGGCGCATTGCGCGTCCATGGGCGAGGAGCGCGATACCGACCGCGGCGCGAGCGGCCCGGTGGTCGACAGCTTCGCGCTGTTCGCGCGGCTGATGGACGAGCCGCGCTATGCGGACCGGCTCTATGGCGACATTTCGGCCATGACGCAGACGGCGCGCGCCGGGGCGCCGCTCTCCCGGGTGATCGAGCGCGAGGACTGGCACGCGCGCCTGCTGAACGGTTCGGACTATCCGCTGCCGGGCGTGTTCCCGTTGTACTCGGTGGATTACATGGTGCAGCTGGGCTACATCGAAAGGAGCGCGGCGCCGCTGTTCAAGGGCCTGCGCGAATACAATCCGCTGCTGTTCGATTTCGTGCTCAAGCGCAGCCTGCGCGCTGGCGGCAAGCGCCTCGCGGCGGGGATCTTCGAGACCCGCGGATTTTTCGCGCGGCGACCGCATTGAATCAGGCGCGTGGCTGTTGCTCGTGCGCGGCCGGCCGGTGCGGAACGGGCGATATGCTAAACTCGATGCAGCAAATCCGCGAGCGAAACGATGTCTGGCAACACCCTGGGAAAACTGTTTTGCGTGACGTCCTACGGCGAGTCGCACGGCCCCGCCTACGGCTGCGTGGTCGACGGCTGTCCGCCCGGACTGGCGTTGTCGGCCGACGACATTCAGCAGGAACTGGATCGCCGCAAGCCCGGCACTTCGCGCCATGTGACGCAACGGCGCGAGACGGACCGCGTGGAAATCCTCTCCGGCGTATTCGAGGGCCGGACGACCGGCACGGCGATCGGCCTGCTGGTGCGCAACGAAGACCAGAAAAGCAAGGACTACGGCAATATCGCCGAGGCCTTCCGCCCTGGCCATGCGGACTACACCTATTGGCAGAAATACGGCATACGCGACTATCGCGGCGGCGGGCGCGCCTCGGCGCGCGAGACCCTGGTGCGTGTCGCGGCCGGGGCGATCGCCAAGAAATGGCTCAAGGAGAAATACGGCGTCACCATCCGTGGCTATCTGGCACAACTCGGGCCGATCGCGATCGAACTCAAGGACTGGAGCGCAGTAGACGGCAATCCGTTCTTTGTGCCGGACATGGCCGCGGTGCCGGCGCTCGAGGCCTACATGGATGCGCTGCGCAAATCGGGCGATTCCTGTGGCGCGAAGATTTGCGTCATCGCAGAAAACGTCCCGGTCGGCTGGGGTGAACCGGTGTACGACCGGCTGGATGCCGATATCGCCTACGCCATGATGGGTATCAACGCGGTGAAGGGCGTGGAAATCGGCGCGGGTTTCGCCTCGATCGAGCAAAAAGGCAGCGAGCATTCGGACGAACTGACGCCGGATGGTTTTTTGTCCAACAACGCCGGCGGAATTCTCGGCGGCATATCTACCGGACAGGACCTGCTGGTGAACCTGGCCATCAAACCGACATCCAGCATCCGGCTTGCGCGCCGCTCGATCAACAAATCAGGGGATGCGGTGAGCGTGGAAACCCACGGCCGCCACGATCCCTGCGTCGGCATCCGCGCCACGCCGGTTGCGGAAGCGATGCTGGCGCTGGTGCTGGCGGATCATGCGCTCAGGCAGCGCGCGCAGAACGCCGATGTGCGCACGTCGACGCCGAAAATTGTCGCGCGCGCAATCGATTCGGCGGCAGCGGCCAAGCAGGCGGCCAAGCACGTGGACAATCCAGACCCGGACGAGGCCTAGCCAGGATCGCGCTGCGCTCGGCCAAAAAAAGGCCCCTGCACAGCAGGGGCCTTAAGAGCAGAAACGAGCAAATCGCAGCGCACCCGGGGATGCGCTACCCAATCCGAAGTGCGGAGCCCGATCAGGTCAGGGGAGGAGGTCCCTGCCGTTTCCAGCCCGCCCCGGCCCGCTACGGCGGACACATCCCGGAGCTCGCTCCTGGGCCGGTTGCAACGGATTCAGTACCACGCTGCCGCCGGACTTGGTGGCGACACTATTCGTATGTCGTGCTTGCGCGGAAATGGGGCCGCAGCCCAGTTGCGGCTGCGGGCAGACTTACTTGGTGGTGGTGGTCGTCGTCTGGTTATTGTCGTTGGTGGTGGATGCGGCTACGGCAACCGCGGCAACCGCCACGGCGGCGGCGACCATACCCGCCGTGATTCCACCGACCGCCGCGGCCCCAGCTGCACCGGCGCCTGCGGCACCTGCACCGCCCGCCCCGCCTGCGCCGGCAGCGCCCCCTTGCGTTTGCGCCATTGCGCTACCCGCAACGAATGCGGACGCAATAATCACAGCCAGTGTCTTTCTCATGGTTCGTTCCCTCAATTAACAAGAATTAGAATATCTTGACCCCAGTCGTCGGAGCCGCGCCGTTACATGGATACTATCTAATGAGGCGCGGGAACGGAACTGGCCAAATGGCCTAGTCCTGGAGCCCGGTGGACAGGGGTGGGCATAGACCGAATGGTCTAGTCCCGGCCCTGCGTCCGCCTAGCAGGCGGCCGCGCGGCACACGGCGCGCGAGGGAAAAGGATATCCTGCAGCCGTACAGCCACCCTTCATTGTCCAAACTCAAACCGTCGACGATGCCTGTTCCCTATTGGCGCCTGTCCGCTTTCTACTTCGCCTACTTCGCCTATGTAGGCGCCGCGGCACCGTATTTCAGCCTGTACCTGGCGTCATTAGGGTTGGCCGCGGCCCAGATCGGCGTGCTGCTTTCGTTGGGCTCGCTGATGCGGGTCATCGCGCCTAACATCTGGGGCTGGGTGGCCGACCATACGCGGCGCCGCGCGCGCATCGTTTGCGTCACGCTGGCGCTGGGCAGCGTCTGCTATGCCGGCTTTTTTTTCGTTCAGTCGTTCTGGGGCTTGTTCCTGCTGCTGCTGGTGACCGGTTTCTTCTCCAGCGCCGCCATGCCGCTTACCGAATCGCTGACCCTGGCCCACTTGCGCGGCGCGGTCAGCAGCTATGGGTCTATCCGCCTGTGGGGTTCGGTGGGTTTCATCATTACCGTGACGCTGGTCGGCTATGCGCTGGACGCGCTGCCGGTGGCGAGCCTGCTGTGGATGGTGTTCGCGACCTATGTGCTGAGCTGGGTCTGTGCGCTCGCCGTTCCGGACGCGCCTCCCGGCGCCGGCCACCCCGAGCCGGAACCGGTATGGACTATTTTGCGCCGGCCGGAAGTGGCGGCGCTGCTCGGGGCCTGTTTCCTGATGAGCCTGGCGCACGGACCGCAGTATGCGTTTTTCTCCCTCTATCTTGTCGACCACGACTACAGCAAGGCTGCGGTGGGCTGGATGTGGAGCCTGGGCGTGATCGCCGAAATCGCCGTGTTCATGCTGATGCCTGCAATGATGCGGCGCTATTCGATCTCGACCATATTGCTCGCATGTTTCGCGGCGGCGGCGGCACGCTTCCTGATGACCGGTTGGGGCGTGGATTCCGCGCCGGTGTTGTTGGCGGCGCAGCTGCTGCACGGACTGACTTTCGGTGCCCACCATGCCGCTGCCGTCACGGCGATACATCGCTGGTTTCAGGGGGCGCATCAGGTGCGCGGGCAGGCGATCTACCTGTCGGTGTCTTTCGGCGCGGGCGGCGTGCTGGGCAGCGCGCTCTCAGGACTCGCCTGGGATAGCATCGGCCCGGCCTGGACCTTCAGTGCCGCGGCGTTTGCCGCGCTGGCCGGTTATGCGCTATTGCATTGGAAGCTGCGGCCAGCGTGCATTTGAACCGCGCATCTACCGTTGCGCGCCGTGATTCAGTCTCATTTTCCGCGCCAAACCCCTGTTTTATGTGGCATAATTCCAAATTGTCTTAGATGATTCCGGACCATGCCGCAAACCCTGTATGACAAGCTTTGGGCGAGCCACGTAGTGCACACCGAGGGCGATGGCACCGCGCTGCTCTATATCGACCGCCATCTGGTGCATGAAGTCACCAGCCCGCAGGCATTCGAAGGCCTGAGGCTGGCCGGGCGCAAGCCCTGGCGCGTCGATTCCATGGTTGCCACGGCGGATCACAATACGCCTACCACGGACTGGAACGAGGGCATCAAGGATCCGATCTCGCGCCTGCAGGTCGAAACTCTGGACGCGAATATTCGCGAATACGGCGCCAAAGCCTATTTTCCGTTTCTCGACAAGCGCCAGGGCATAGTGCACGTAATCGGCCCGGAGCAGGGCGCGACGCTGCCCGGGATGACTGTGGTGTGCGGTGATTCCCACACCAGCACCCACGGCGCTTTCGCCTGCCTGGCGCACGGCATCGGCACCTCGGAAGTCGAGCATGTGATGGCGACGCAGTGCCTGGTGCAAAACAAGATGCAGAACATGCTGGTCGCGGTGGACGGGCCGCTCGCGCACGGCGTCACGGCCAAGGACGTCGCGCTTGCGATCATCGGCAGGATAGGCACCGCCGGCGGAACCGGTTGCGCCGTCGAGTTCGCCGGCAGCACCATCCGCGCCCTGAGCATGGAAGGGCGCATGACCCTGTGCAACATGGCGATCGAGGCGGGCGCGCGCGCCGGCATGGTGGCCGTGGATGACGTCACCGTCACTTACCTCAAAGGGCGGCCGTTCGCGCCGAGCGGCGAGAACTGGAACCGCGCCGTGGCCTATTGGCGCACGCTCACCTCCGACGAGGGCGCGCAATTCGACCGCGTCGTGCGGCTGGACGCGCGCGACATCGGGCCGCAGGTTACCTGGGGGACTTCGCCGGAAATGGTGGCGCCGGTGAATGCCCGCGTGCCCGACCCGGACAAGGAAAAGGATCCGACGCGGCGCGAGGGCATGGAGCGCGCGCTCGTCTACATGGGACTGAAACCGAACACGCGCATCGAGGACATACGCCTCGACAAGGTGTTCATCGGTTCCTGCACCAACTCGCGCATCGAGGATCTGCGCGCAGCGGCGGCAATGGTGCGCGGCAAGCGCGTCGCCGCCAACATCCGCCTTGCGCTGGTGGTGCCGGGTTCGGGCCTGGTGAAAGCGCAGGCCGAGAAGGAAGGGCTGGACCGCGTGTTCAGGGAATCGGGTTTCCAGTGGCGCGAGCCGGGTTGCTCCATGTGCCTGGCGATGAACGCCGACCGCCTGGAGCCGGGCGAGCGTTGCGCCTCGACCTCGAATCGCAATTTTGAAGGCCGCCAGGGGGCGGGCGGCCGTACCCATCTGGTCAGTCCGGAAATGGCGGCCGGCGCCGCGATCGCAGGGCATTTTGTCGACGTGCGAAACTGGAAATAAGGGAGACGACTATGCGCAAAGCCAACATCATTCTGCTGTCCTTGCTCGCGGCGTTCGTATTCAGCGGCTGCAATACCTTACAGGGTGTGGGCAAGGATCTGAAGCAGGGCGGCGAATCGATCGAGCGCGCGGCGAAGAAATAGCACATGGAACAGTTGAACGTACTGCATGGGATCGTGGCGCCGCCAGCCCGTGACCGAAGGATCGTCCGCACTGCGGGCGCTTGCGCGGGCTGCCAAAGGGACTGAGCCGCATGGAAAAATTTACTGTAGTGAACGGGATCGTGGCGCCGCTTGACCGTGCCAATGTCGACACCGACGCGATTATCCCGAAGCAGTTCCTGAAGTCGATCAAGCGCTCGGGTTTCGGCCCCAACCTGTTCGACGCCTGGCGTTACAAGGACGTGGGCGAGCCGGGCATGGATAACTCGAAGCGCGTGCTCAATCCGGATTTCGTGCTCAATCAGGCGCGCTACAAGGGCGCAAGCATCCTGCTTGCGCGCAAGAATTTCGGCTGCGGCTCCAGCCGCGAGCACGCGCCCTGGGCGCTGGCGGATTACGGATTTCGCGCCGTCATCGCGCCGTCTTTCGCCGATATCTTTTACAACAACTGCTTCAAGAACGGCCTGTTGCCGATCGTGCTCAGCGAACTGCGCGTCGACCAGCTGTTCCACGAGGTCAATGCTTTCCCCGGTTACAGGCTGACGGTCGACCTTGAACGGCAGATGGTCATCGCCGCCGACGGGGCGACGCAGATTGCGTTCGACGTCGACGCGCACCGGAAACATTGCCTGTTGAATGGTCTGGACGACATCGGGCTGTCCTTGCTGCACGCCGACAAGATCCGCGCGTTCGAGGAGCGCCGTCGCGCCGAGCAGCCGTGGCTGTTCGGCTGATCACCTACGGCGGCTGTCCGGGAATTGCCGAAACGGCCGCGCAAGCAGGAGGGGCGGGGGATTCGTTCCCTCATTTTGAAACGCGTTTTAGAGTGAAACAATGAAAATTGCAGTACTTCCCGGCGACGGGATCGGAACCGAAATCATAGCCCAGGCGGTGAAAGTCCTGGGTGCGCTGGCCCAAGACGGCCTGAAGCTCGAAATCGAACACGCGCCGGTGGGTGGCGCCGCTTACGATGTCGCCGGCGAGCCGTTGCCGGCGGCAACGCTGAAGCTGGCACGCGATGCCGATGCCATCTTGTTTGGCGCAGTGGGCGGCTGGCAGTACGACCAGTTGCCGCGGGCAAAACGCCCGGAGCAGGCCATCCTGGGCTTGCGCAAGGAATTGGGCCTGTTCGCCAACCTGCGTCCGGCCAAGGTGTTTCCGGAGCTGGTCGAAGCGTCTACGCTGCGCCCGGAAGTGGTATCGGGAATGGACATACTGATCCTGCGCGAGCTAACCGGCGACATTTATTTCGGCCAGCCGCGCGGCATGCGCAAACTCGAGAACGGGGAGCGCGAAGGCTTCGACACCATGCGCTACAGCGAATCCGAGATCCGGCGCATCGCCCACGCCGGCTTTCGCGCGGCGATGAAGCGCTCGAAGAAGCTGTGTTCGGTGGACAAGTGCAACGTGCTGGAAACCTCGCAGTTGTGGCGCGAGGTGGTGATCGAAGTGGCGCGGGAATATCCGGCCGTGGCGCTGTCGCACATGTACGTCGACAATGCGGCCATGCAACTGCTGCGCGATCCCCGGCAATTCGACGTCATGGTCACCGGCAACCTGTTCGGCGACATTCTGTCCGACGAGGCCTCCATGCTCACCGGCTCGATCGGCATGCTGCCCTCGGCCTCGCTCGACGCGAACAACAAGGGCCTGTACGAGCCGATCCACGGCTCGGCGCCGGACATCGCCGGCAAGGATCTGGCGAACCCCCTGGCCACCATACTCTCGGCGGCGATGATGCTGCGCTACAGTTTCAATCAGGACCAGGCGGCCGAGCGCATCGAAGCCGCCGTAACCAAGGTGTTGGCGCGCGGGCTGCGAACCGCCGACATCCATCGGGCCGGAACGCAGAAAGTCGGCACCGTGCAAATGGGCGATGCGGTGGTGGCGGCGCTATAGATCCGGAGACACGGTGTCCGCTTCCGGTGTGGCGGGCTTAGGGTTTAGAATTCGAATGTTCATATCAGGAAGAATGTCATGAAAAAAATTGGCTTTGTAGGCTGGCGCGGCATGGTGGGTTCGGTGCTGATGGATCGGATGCGGGCGGAGCACGATTTCGCGCTCATCGCTCCGGTGTTTTTCACCACGTCCAATATCGGCGGCAAGGGACCCGGCGAGAGCAAGGAGCCGCTGAAGGATGCGAAATCCATCGCCGACCTGAAGCAGATGGATGCGATCGTCACCTGCCAGGGCGGCGATTACACCAATGAGATTTATCCGAAGCTGCGCGCCGCCGGCTGGGGCGGCTACTGGATAGACGCGGCTTCGGCGCTGCGCATGAAGAATGACGCGGT
The DNA here is from genome assembly GCA_021848555.1 of Pseudomonadota bacterium. Next base: position 8,478 of record JAJZUN010000020.1, read on the forward strand.
CATCATTCTCGATCCGGTGAATATGCAAGTGATCAAGCAGGCGCTGGCGCGCGGCGTGAAGGATTATATCGGCGGCAATTGCACGGTGAGCCTGATGCTGATGGCCCTGCACGGCCTGTTCCGGGAAGGGCTGATCGAGTGGATGACGGCAATGACCTATCAGGCGGCCTCGGGCGCAGGCGCGCAGAACATGCGCGAGCTGCTGGCCCAGATGGGCGCGGCGCACGCTTCGGCCGGTGCGCTGCTGGCGGATCCTGCGTCCGCCATTCTGGAAATCGACCGTCGGGTGGCCGCCACCTTGCGCAGCGACGCGTTGCCGAAGGAGCATTTCGGCGTGGCGCTCGCCGGCAGCCTGATTCCCTGGATCGACAAGCAAATGGACAACGGTCAGAGCCGCGAGGAGTGGAAAGGCCAGGCCGAAGGCAACAAGATACTCGGCCGCGAAAGCGAGCCCATCCCCATCGACGGCCTTTGCGTGCGCATAGGCGCGATGCGCTGCCACAGCCAGGGGCTTACCATCAAGCTGAAGCGCGACCTGCCGCTCGCCGAGATCGAGGCCATACTCGCCTCTGCCAATGACTGGGTGAAAGTGATCCCGAATACCCGCGAGGCGAGCATACGCGAGCTTAGCCCGGCTACCGTGACCGGCAGCCTGAGCGTGCCCGTGGGACGCCTACGCAAGCTCAATATGGGCGGCCAGTACTTGTCCGCGTTTACCGTGGGCGACCAGCTGCTGTGGGGCGCGGCCGAGCCTTTGCGTCGCATGCTGCGCGTCCTGCTTGCCGAGGAAGCCCTTGCGGTGGCGCCCTAACCGTTTTCGGCAATACGCCGAGACCGGAACCCGAGCCTAGTCGAGCGCTGGTTTTTGTATGAAAAATATCCGTCTTGAGGCGCTTTCATGACAAGAAAGATTAGCTTGCAAGGCTAAGGCTATGATGTTAATTTAGTTAGTCCACAAACGTCTTCAGGGGTGGAAGGTGGGTAAATCCGTCATAAAAACGAGTGCGTTAGCCTTGGCGCTTTTGCTGCCGTCGCTGGCGCTAGCCGCGGGACTGGGTAAGCTGACTGTGCTTTCCGGTCTGGGACAACCCTTGAAGGCCGAGATCGAACTCCTCGCTTTGCAAAAGGGCGAGGCGGACAATATCAGCGTGCGCCTTCCGCCCGCGGAAGCCTTCCGCAAAGCCAACATCGAGTATAGCGGTGCGCTGCTATCGGTCAAGTTCAGCGTCCAGCAGCGCGGTGAGGACCGCTATGTCGTAGTGCTCAGTTCGGCGCAGCCCATGAACGAGCCGTTCCTCGACATGCTGGTGGAACTGGACTGGACCACCGGCCGGCTGGTACGCGAATATACCTTTTTGCTCGATCCACCTGAGTACAAGGGACCGTCGATGGCGGCGCCGGTGACGGTCGCCCCGGCGATCAAGTCCGTCGAAATGCCCAAACAGCCGGAGGCGGCTGCCCTGGCCCCCGCTGCGCAACGGCCCCTCGCCGCCCCGGCGCAGGCGGCGCCCAGGACCGCGTCGGCCGGCGAAGCCGCGCCGGGCAAGACCTATCAGGTGAAGCAGGGTGATACGCTGACCAAGATCGCCAACGCCAACAAAGCGGATGGCGTCAGCCTGCAGCAAATGCTGATCGCGCTGTATCGCAGCAATGCGGATGCGTTCGATGGCGAAAACATCAACCGCATGCGGGCCGGAAAAATTCTGAACATCCCGAGCGCGGAATCGGTAACGGCAGTCGATCAGAATGAAGCCGCGCGCACGGTGCTGGCGCATGCCGCAGACTTCAACGATTACCGGCGCAAACTGGGTGCCGCGGTAGCCGCCGCACCGGAACGGGCAGACAAGCGGCGCCAAAGCGCCAGCGGGAAGATCACCGCCAAAGCTGAAGACGCGCCGGCGGCGCCCAAGGAGGCCAAGGACCAGCTCAAGCTTTCCAAGGCGGAACAGCCGGGCAAGCCCGGCGTCAAACGCAGCGCGCAGGGGCTGCAGGAAGACCTGTTTGCGAAGGAGAAGGAACTCAAGGACGCGAACGAGCGCATTGCACTGCTCGAGAAGAATGTGCAGGACATGCAGAAGCTGCTCGAACTCAAGAGCCAGGCCGGGGCGCAATTGCAGCAGCAAGCGGCCAAGGCCGGCGCAGCCAAAGCCGTCGAACCGGCCAAGGCGCCGGCACCCGCCGCAACGGCGCCTGCGCCGGCCAAGGCGACGGATGCGCCTAAAGCAGCAGACGCAGCAAAAGCGCCGGAGCCGGCCAAGATCGCGGAACCGGTGAAAGCCGCCGGTACTGACAAGCCAGCACCCCAAGCAGCGGCGCCGCAAGCACCGACGCCCCAAGCGGCGGCGCCCAAAGCACCGGCCAAAGCACCGCCGAAGGCGGTCGCGCCGCCGCCCCCCGAGCCGAGTCTGATCGAAGAAATTCTCAGCAACGAACTGGCCCTCTACGGCGGCGGCGGTTTCCTGCTGCTGCTGTTCGGCGGTTATGGCTATTACGCCTGGAAGCGCAAGAAGGCGCTGCAGCAAATGGAAAGCAGCGTCATGGGCGCGCCTGGCTTGGTCACGGACTCCTCGGTGTTCGGCGCGGCCGGCGGTGCCAAGATCGACACCGGGCCTAGCGAAATTCAAAGCGAATTCAGCCAAGGCGGGCCCGCGGCGGCGGTCGACACCGGGGAAGTCGATCCTATTGCAGAAGCCGATGTGTACATGGCTTATGGCCGCGATACGCAGGCCGAGGAGATACTCAAGGACGCGCTGGCCAAGGATCCGACGCGCCAGCCGATACGCGCAAAATTGCTGGAAATCTATGCCAACCGCAAGGATGCGAAAGCATTCGAGGCGGTGGCGGCGGAAATCCACGCGGCCACCAACGGCGAAGGTGCCGAGTGGGCAAAAGCCGTTGCCCTGGGTGCGCAGCTTGATCCGGGAAATCCTCTCTATGGCGGTGCGCCGGCCGGGGGCGCGGCCGATGCGCTCGCCGATACGCAAACCGTGGTACAGGGAGTAGCGGCGCCGGATCTCGTGCTGGACACGGGGGCGCAGCCTGAAGCCGCGCCAGGGCTGGATTTTGACCTCGGGGTGAGCGAGCCTGCGCCTGCGGCAGGCACGCCGCCAGAGCCTGCGCCGCCAATCGCTGCCGCGCCGGCGGATGTCACGGCTGATCTTGGTTTCGACCTGGATCTCGGGGGGGGCGAGGAGAATAAGGCCGGTGCTGCGCCGGCGGAACAGCCCGTGGCGGCCGCTGTGGCCGAGGCTCCCGATGCGGTGTCGTCGATAGATTTTGATTTTGAGCTGCCTGGTTCCGGAGCGACCGCGGAATCCGCGCCGCCGGCATCCGCCGCGCCGGAAGCTCCGGCTGCCGCTGCCGAGGGCGGTGGCGGCATCGACTTCGATTTCAATCTGGATCTGCCGCCGCAGAAGGCAGAAGAGCCATCGCCGCCGCTGGACCTGTCCGCTATCAGCCTCGATCTGGGCGCACCGGGCGAAGTCGCTCCGGCGCAAGACGCACACTGGCAGGAGGTCGCAACCAAGCTCGATCTGGCCAAGGCCTACCAGGAGATGGGCGACAAGGACGGGGCGCGTGAACTGCTCAACGAAGTCCTGAAGGAAGGCGACGCGGCGCAACAGCAGCAGGCGCAGACCACGCTTACCGCCCTGGGCTGATACTGCGGAGCCGGAATGAAACCCCGGGCTGGTCCCGGGGTTTTGTTTTAGTGGCCCTAGCCCGCGCCGGTTGAACGCTCGCTGTTGGCGATGCGCTTCCAAAGCTGCGCTACGGATTGAACCATGAAAATCGCAATCGGCATAGAGTACGATGGCAGCCGCTTTCACGGCTGGCAGTCGCAGCCCTCGGGCAACACCGTTCAGGATCAGCTTGAGCGTGCGCTTGCGTCCGTGGCCGGCGAGCCGGTCCGTCTCGTCGCCGCCGGACGCACCGATACCGGGGTGCACGCCATGACGCAGGTGGCGCATTTCGAGACCATGGCGGTACGCCCGGTGTCGGCTTGGGTGCGTGGTGCCAATGCCTTGTTGCCGGATGCGGTCGCCGTGCAATGGGCCGTGCCCGTGGCGGGCGATTTCAGCGCGCGCTATTCGGCGCTGTCCCGCACCTATCACTACGTTCTCTACAATCATCCGGTGCGTCCGGCACTGCTGCACGGCAAAGTCGGCTGGTTTCATTCGCCCCTCGATCGCGCGGCGATGCGCGCCGCCGCGGCCCAGCTTGAGGGCGAGCACGATTTCAGCGCATTTCGCTCGAGCGAATGCCAGGCGAAAAGCCCAGTGCGGACCTTGCGCAGCTGCGCCATAAAGCAGGGCGGGGCGCATTTCAGATTCGAGTTCACGGCCAACGGCTTCTTGCACCACATGGTGCGCAATATCGTCGGCTGCCTGGTTTTGGTGGGCAAGGGCAAGCATCCGCCGGCTTGGCTGGCCGAGATCCTCGTGAGCCGCGATCGCCGCCAGGCGGCTCCTACGTTTTCTCCGGCCGGTTTGTATCTTGCGGCGGTCGAATACGCTCCCGCATGGAATTTGCCCGCTTTTGAGCCTAAACTGATTTTTCCCCCAGAGCAGGTGACGGTGTGAGGACGCGAATCAAGATCTGCGGCATCACCAGCGTGGAGGATGCCCGCGTCGCGGTCGAGTCGGGCGCGGATGCCATCGGCCTGGTGTTCTACGCGCCCAGCCCGCGCTACGTCGGCCTCGCCCAGGCGCGGGCGATCATTGCGGCCATTCCGCCGTTCGTGACCACCGTCGGCCTGTTCGTCGATCCGGCCGAGGACCAGGTCGAGGCGGTGCTCGGCGCCTGCTCCCTTGATCTGCTGCAATTTCACGGTGACGAGCCCGCCGATTTTTGAAGCGGTTTCAGCCTGCCCTACATCAAGGCCGCGCGGGTCAGGGCGGATTCCGATTTGGTACAATATCTGTCGCCCTATCACGCGGCGCGGGGGTGGCTGTTGGACGCTTATCATGACCGGCTCTATGGCGGCACCGGCGCGTCGTTCGACTGGAAACTGATACCGCCCGATCTGGCCAGGCCCGTCATACTCTCGGGCGGTCTCACGCCGGACAATGTCGGCGCGGCCGTGCGCCAAGTCAGGCCCTGGGCGGTGGACGTGTCCAGTGGCGTGGAATCGGCCAAGGGAATGAAAGACGCCGCAAAAATTGCGGCATTCATAGCGGGAGTCAAGAATGAAAATGCATGACCTGCCCGACAGCCATGGGCATTTCGGGCCTTACGGCGGGGTGTTCGTGGCGGAAACCCTGATCCAGGCGCTGGATGAACTGCGGATCGCCTACGAAAAATACCGCAGCGATCCGGAATTCCTGGCGGAGTTCCGCTACGACCTCAAGCACTATGTCGGCCGTCCCAGTCCGGTGTATCACTGCAAGCGCTGGTCGGAGTTGCTCGGCGGGGCGCAGATTTACCTCAAGCGCGAAGACTTGAACCATACCGGCGCCCACAAGATCAACAACACACTGGGCCAGGCCATGCTCGCGCGGCGCATGGGCAAGCCGCGCATCATCGCCGAAACCGGGGCCGGCATGCACGGTGTGGCCTCCGCCACCGTGGCGGCCCGCTACGGGTTGGAGTGCGTGGTCTACATGGGCTCGGAGGACATCCGGCGCCAGGCGGCCAACGTCCACCGCATGAAGATCCTGGGCGCCACCGTGATCCCGGTGGAATCGGGCTCGAAGACGCTGAAAGATGCGTTGAACGAAGCCATGCGCGATTGGGTCACCAATATCCACAATACCTATTACATCATTGGCACCGTAGCCGGGCCGCATCCGTACCCGATGATGGTGCGCGATTTCCAGTCGGTGATCGGCGAGGAATGCCTGCAGCAGGTGCCCGAACTCACCGGGCGCCAGCCCGATGCGGTGATCGCCTGTGTCGGCGGCGGCTCCAACGCGATGGGGATTTTTTATCCCTATATCCCGGTCGACGGCGTGCGTCTGATCGGCGTCGAGGCGGCGGGGCTGGGCCTGGCCAGCGGCAAACACGCCGCTTCGTTGACCGCCGGCCGGCCCGGGGTGCTGCACGGCAACCGCACCTATCTATTGCAGGATGCGCACGGCCAGATCATCGAAACGCATTCGATTTCCGCCGGCCTGGACTATCCCGGCGTCGGGCCGGAGCATGCCTGGCTGAAGGACAGCGGCCGCGCCGAGTACGTCACCATCACCGACGACGAAGCGCTCAAGGCGTTTCACGATCTGTGCCACCTGGAGGGCA
>JAJZUN010000743.1 GCA_021848555.1 Pseudomonadota bacterium
GCGCACCGTGCGCGCCGCCACGGCGGCGCCGACCAGGCGCTCGCTCGCATGCACCAGCGCGAGCATCGCGGCATCGATGCCGATACCGGTTTCGATGCGGCTCGCGAGGCAGGGTGCTGCGGGCAATTCCGCGACGCTGCCGAGGCCAAGCGCGCGCGCCATCGCGCGCACCGTTTCCTTGGTCGCGCCGACTTCGACGAACGGATGGCGCACGCCGTGTTCGCTCGCCGCGCGCAAACCGGGACGGTATTCGCCCAGGTCATCGAGATTGGTGCCGGATACGAGTTGCGCACCGGTACGCGCGCGCATGGCCGCATACAGGCTGGTCTTACAGTGGAAACAGCGGTCGACCGGGTTGGCGAGGTAGTCGCTGCGTTCGAACTCGCCTGCATCGAACACCTGCAGGCGCCAGGCGCGCGCGGCCGCCATGGCGTGCACGCGCGCCGTCGCCTCGGACGGCACCGCCGCCGACTGCGCGTGATACATCACCGCCCGGCTCCCCAGCGTCGCATGCGCAAGCGCAGCCAGCGTGACGCTGTCGACGCCGCCCGAGACCGCTACGCCGACTTCGCGCGCCGCCCCGAGCGCGCCGAGCAGCGCTTCGAGTTCGCCCAGCTTGGCCGGGATCGATTCATTTTGCATTTTTTGCGTCCTGCTTCAGCGCGGCGGCCTCGCTCTCGCGGCGCAGACTCTCGCGCCCGCGGTGTGCGCCGCCCGCGCGCACGTCATCGCTTTCGGCCTTCGCGCTAAGCGTGCCATCGGGCCGCCGCGCAAGCTTGACGCGCACGTTGGCGCCGGCAACGGCGACTGCGGTTTCGCTGCGCGCCAGCACGCTGCGCGCGACCAATTGATGGCGCACGCCCAGCGTCGCCGTTTCGGCGAAGCAGGCGGCGAGGACTGGCGCAAGCCGCAGCGGCTCGGCCAACACCTGCACTTGCGTCGCCATGCGGCCTTTTTTGCCGAACACCGGGCTTTGCACTACATCGAGCACGCCGTCGCAGGCGCGCAGGCGCTCCAAACCCTGCGCAAGATCTTCCGCGGTCTGATCGTCGACCTCGAATGCAAGCAGCGCGACTTCTTCGGAGGCCGGTGCAGCGCTCGTGTCGAATGCGAGCACGCGCAAGGCGTTCGCAATTCCGGGCAGCTTGCGCGTGCCGAAACCCAGGCCCGAGGCGCCAAGGCGTCCCGCGCGCGGCGCGACGCCGGAGGCGCAGCCCAACTGGCGCAGGATCGCCGCGCCCGTAGGCGTGACACGCTCTCCGGGCAGGCCGTCGTCGAAAAATGCGTAGCCCTGCAGCAACTCGACTACGGCCGGGGCCGGCACGGGCAGCGCACCGTGCGCGCTCTGCACCCGCCCGGAACCCAGCGGCAGCGCAGCGACCGACCAGGTCGCAGGCGCGAGCGCCTCGATGAGCCAGGCGGCACCGACGATATCGCCAATCGAATCGAGCGCGCCGACCTCGTGGAACTCGACTTCGTCCACGCTGACACCGTGCACCTGCGCTTCGGCTTCGGCCAGGACCGCGAAAATAGCGCCTGCGCGCGCGGCGACCGCGGCATCGAGATCCATCGCGGCAAGTGCGGTGCGGATCGCGGCCAAGCCTACGTGCGCGTGGTGCCCGGACGCGGCAGGCAGGCTGAGTTCGAAGCGCCGGCCGCTCAGCGTGCCGTCGTGGTGCGCCAGCAGTTCACAACGCGCACCGGGCGGCAGGCCGACCTTGCCCAGCGCAGCGTGCAATCCCGGAGCAAGCGCGGGAAACGCGTCGACTAGTGCGGCGATGAACATGTCGCCCGCGATGCCGCCGATCGGATCGAGGTGCAAGTGCATAGGGAGGCAGCCTGGATTACCTGGAGCGAATGCCGCCGCAGGCACCGCATGAGTCCGGGCGCGCCGCTGCGCGCTGTGCCGAGCCCGATGCAGCGGGACCGATTTTATCACTCCCCCTTGCCGCGCAGCGGCACCCCGGCCCATGGCCAGGACCCTGGGGGACCTACATCAGCCGCGCGCGGCCCAGCGCTGCTACCGCTGCAGCAGCGCGAGTAGCGCTTGCTTGAGTTCGTCAGCGGACACGGGTTTGTGCAGAAACGGCAGGCCGCTGGCCTGCGCCTCGCGCAGACGCTCGGGCGCGGTATCGCCGCTCACGATCATTGCCGGCACATCGCCCAGCCGTGCGCGCAGCCGGTGCACGGTGTCGATGCCGTTCTCGTTCTGGGCCAGGCGAAAGTCGGCGACGATCACATCCACCTCAGGCGCGTACACGTCGAGCAGCTGCTGCGCTTCGACCAGGCCGCTGCAGGCCGCGACGCGGCAGCCCCAGGACTCGAGCAGCGCGCGCATGCCTACGCGCACACTCGGCTCGTCGTCGAGCACCAATACCTTGACGCCGCTGAGCGCGGACAAGTCGTCCACCGGCGGCACGCGCCGCAGCTGCTGCGCACCACCGTTGTCGGCGATGCGCGGCAGCGTCACGGCGAAACGCGAGCCGCGTCCGGGTTGGCTTTCCAGCTGCACTTCCAAACCTAGCAACAGCGCCAGCTGCCGCACGATCGCAAGTCCGAGCCCAAGCCCCTTCGCGCGGTCGCGTTCCGGATTGCCGATCTGGTAGAACTCCTCGAATATGCGCTCGCGCTCGGACTCGGGTATCCCGGGCCCGGTGTCGCGCACCGAGATGCACACCGT
>JAJZUN010000744.1 GCA_021848555.1 Pseudomonadota bacterium
GATCTATCAGCGACTGTGGATCACGGTGCCGCACCCGGAGCATCGGAACTATCCGTATCTGCTTGGCACCCTGGTGGTTGAGCGTCCAAACGACGTTTGGCGCGCCGACATCACTTATATCCCGATGCGCCGGGGCCTTCTGTATCTGGCCGCGGTGATGGACTGGGCGACGCGCCGGGTGCTGAGCTGGCACTTGTCGAACACGATGGCTGTGGAGTTCTGCGTTGCGGCGCTGGAAGAGGCAATCGTGCGGTTTGGCCGTCCGGAGATTTTCGACAGCGACCAGGGCAACCAATTCACGTCCCAGCGGTTCCCGGAAATGCTGATTGGGGCCGGCGTGCGCATATCGATGGACGGTCGCGGCCGCTGGATGGACAATGTGTTCATCGAGCGGCTGCGGCGCCGCCTGAACTACGAGTGCGGCTATCTGCACGCGTTTGAGACTGCCTCGGAACTGACGGCCGGGCTTTTGCGCTGGATCGTCTACGGCGACACCTGCCGGCCGCACTCGTCGCTCGGCAGGATGACCCCTGAAGAGGCGTATGCAGGTGGGGCAGGAGAAGGACAAACGGCGCAGCTGGCCGCCTGACATAACCCAGAACCAAGCTTAGCGAAGACGCAAAACTGTCCCAAAGAAGGGGGCCACCTCATAGATTGACCAGACGACGCGAATCAGCTTTGGTGTGCTGAGAGGGTATTGACCTGACAGTTGAGGCTGCGTCCGCGTGAGGCTGCGTCCGCGCGCTTAGGTGCGGGTGTGGCCATGCTGCTTCTGGTGGGGGTTAGGATGGTGTTGCGAGCAACATCAACTCTCTCCGGAGAGCACCATGACCACGAGCGAGAAGATAGCACGGCGCAAGCTGAGCCTGCTCGATCTGGCGTCGGACCTCGGCAACGTGTCCAAGGCATGCCGCGTGATCGGCTACAGCCGACAGCAGTTCTACGAGATCCGGCGCAACTTCCAGACCTACGGCGCGGCGGGCCTGATCGACCGCCTGCCCGGCGCCCGCTTCCCGCATCCCAACCGGGTGGCCGAGGCGGTCGAGCAGGCGATCCTGGATCATGCCCTGGCCCACCCCTGCCACGGCCCCATGCGGGTGGCCCAGGAGCTGATGCTCCAGGGCATCCAGGTGTCCTCGGGCGGGGTGCGCGGGGTGTGGCAGCGCCACAACCTGCTGACCAAGCACGAGCGCCTGCTGCGGCTGGAGAAGGCCACCGCCGAGCAAACGTTCAGCCTCACCGATGAGCAGGTCTGCCTGCTCGAACGCTTCAGCCCGGAGTTCCGCGAACGCCACATCGAAGCGCCACACACCGGCGCCCTGGTCGCCGTCGACACGTTCTTCGTCGGCGTGCTCAAGGGCGTCGGCCGGGTCTACCTGCAGACCGCCATCGACTGCCACAGCCGCTATGCCTGGGGCCGTCTCTACGCCAGCAAGCTGCCGCTCACCGCCGTGCAGTTGCTCAACAACGACGTGCTGCCGACCTTCGAGCAGCACGGTGCCACCATCGAGGCGGTGCTGAGCGATAACGGCCGCGAGTTCTGTATCCATGCGGTGAGGACCGCAGGGATGTGATCTATCCTTTGGAGCCTTTGCCGGCTTCCCGTCGATACATCGGCATCAGTTCCTTGAGGCTCTCGATGCCGAACGGCGTGAAGGCCGTGATGGACATTTCGTCGGTGCCGCAGACGATGATGCGGCCGTGTTCTGGCTCCATGTCGTCGGCGATCGTCTGGAGCCATTCTTGGTCTTGACCGAGCAACTCGGCGACGCGGCCGATGGTGAACACGTAGCTCGGCGCCGCCATGATCAGGCTGCCTGTCGCGTCGCCGCTGGGTTCGACCGCCAGTTCCATGGCAGCAACTCATCCAGCCGGCTTGCGGGGTGCTGAGCAATGTTGGCCAGAACATGGGCGAGCCAGGCCTGCGGATCGATGTCATTCATTTTGGCGCTAACGATCAGGCTGTACAGCACCGCGGCCCGCTGTCCGCCCCGGTCGGATCCGGCGAACAGCCATGACCGGCGGCCGAGGGCAATTCCTCTGAGCGCGCGCTCGGCGGCGTTGTTGCTGAGGCAAATCCGCCCGTCATCAAGGAAGCGGGCGAACACCGGCCAGCGCTTCAGCATGTAGTCCATCGCCTTGGCCGTGTCGGTGGCGCCGGACAGCGTGGCGCGTTGCTCGCGCATCCACACGTGCAGATCGGCCAGCAAGGGGGCGCTGACCTGCTGGCGCATGGTACGACGCTGATCGGCACTGCATCCGTTGATGTCGCGCTCGATGTCGAACAATTTGTCGATGCGTTGAACCGCTTCCAGGCAGAGCGGCGATATCAGGGCTGGCAGCTTGCCTTGCGCCTTTCGTCGGGCCGCTCCCTCGACATCGGCGAGCACATAGAATTTGCGGCGTGCGTGACTCCAGCATCCGGCTTCCAGGATCATCCCGGGTCGTCGGCCAGCCTCGTAAAGTTTGCCGTACCCGCCATAGGCGTCGGCCTGCAGGATCCCGGCGTAACTTGCCAAATGGCCTTGCGGATGTTCGCCGCCCCGATCGCGCGAGTAGTAGAATACTGCCGCCGGCGGCGCCGGGCCGCCGAACGGCCGGTCATCGCGCACATAGACCCAGGCGCGGGCAATGTCGGTCTTGCCGCGGGCCAGCACCGGCACCGTCGTATCGTCG
>JAJZUN010000745.1 GCA_021848555.1 Pseudomonadota bacterium
CGTCTCCTACGGGCTGCTGCAAGCCGTCTATGGGCCGCTGGGCGACCGCTACGGCAAATACCTCATGGTCTGCGCCGCCACGCTCGCCTCCTCGCTGGGCACCTTCGCCTGCGCCGCGGCGCCCACGCTGCATATACTCGTGGTCGCGCGCTTTGCCGCCGGCGCGACCGTGGGCGCGCTGATCCCGCTGTCGATGGCCTGGATCGGCGATGTCGTCGCTTACGAGCAGCGCCAGGCGCGCATCGCGCGCTTCGCGCTGGGCCAGATTTTCGGTACTGCTTTCGGCCAATCGGTCGCGGGCGTGCTGGGGGAGCACTTCGGCTGGCGCGCGATTTTCGTCGTGCTCGGCGTGCTCTACCTGGTGGTCGGCGCGCTGCTGCTGCTCGAACTCCGGCGCAATCCGATCACGCGCCGTTCACCCAGCGATGCGACGATGACGATCTACGCGGGCCTCGCGCGCATGGCGCGCCTGCTCGAGCACCGCTGGGTACGCGTCATCGTCGCCACCGTGTTCGCCGAAGGCATGATGATGTTCGGCTCGATCGCGTTCATTCCGGTGCACCTGCAGCATCGCTTTGCGCTCGGCCCGGCGGCAGCCGGCGCGATGGCGAGCGCCTATGCCGCGGGCGGGATGCTGTACGCGCTCGGCGCGCGGCGCTTTGTCGCGCGCCTAGGCGAAGGCGGCCTGGCTGCGGGCGGCGGAATGATGCTCGCCGCCGGCTATGTCTGGCTCGCGTTCGCTCCGGCCGCTTGGGCCTGCCTGCCGGGGATAATCGCAATCGGCGTCGGCCTGTATATGCTGCACAACACGCTGCAGGTCAACGCGACCCAGATGGCGCCGGCCTCGCGCGGCTCGGCGGTGTCGCTGTTCGCACTGTGCCTGTTCAGCGGCCAGTCGGCCGGTGTCTGGCTCGCGGGGAAAGTGGTCGATGCCTACGGCACCACGCCGGTGTTCGTCGCGGTGTCGCTGGGCCTGGTTCTGCTCGGATTCAGCTTTCGCTCGCAGCTGAAAATTCAGGCGCGCTCCGTCCGCGCCTGAATTCCGCGGGCACAGGCGTGCCGTCGCCACGCATTGTGGCTCCTAAATCTCCGCCTTCACTCCGGCCGTGGTAATCACCTTGGACCACTTGGTGATCTCGTCGGCCAGGAACTGCGCCGCCTGCTCGGGGTTATTGCCGACGGGGATGATGCCGAGCGATTCGAAGCGGCTCTTGATGTCGTTCGCAGCGATCACCTTCGCCACTTCCGCCGACATGCGGTTGACGATGTCGCGCGGCGTAGCCGCAGGCGCGAGGAACATGACCCAGGTCGAGGATTCCAGCGGCGGACCGCCGGCTTCGGCCATGGTCGGCACTTCCGGCGCGGAGGCGAGGCGCTTGTTCGAGAACATCGCCAGCGCCTTGATCTTGCCGCCGCGCACTTGCGGCATCAGGGAACTCGGCGTGTCGACCAGGATCTGGATATTGCCGCCCATTTCGTCCTGCAGCGCCGGCGCCGTGCCCTTATACGGAATGTGCACCATGTCGATGCCGGCGGTCTGCTTGAACAGCTCGGTCGTCAGGTGCGCTGCCGCGCCGATGCCGGAAGAACCGAAGGAGATTTTGCCCGGATTCGCCTTGGCATAGGCGATCAGCTCTTTCACATCCTTGGCCGGGAAATTGTTGTTCGCCGTCATGATCAGCGGCGCGATGCCCGCGAGCGACACCGGGGCGAAGCTCTTCACCGGATCGTAGGGCAGCTTGCCCGCGTAGAGCGTGGCATTGGCCGCGTGCGCCGCGATCACCGTGAGAAACGTGTAGCCGTCGGGCGCCGCCTTCGCGGCGAGGTCGGCGCCGAGGATGGAGTTCGCCCCGGGCTTATTTTCGATCACGATGTTCCAGCCGGTATTTTCCTGCACCTTCTGCAAAACTATCCGCGTCACGTTGTCGGTGATGCCCCCGGGCGGATAGGGAACGATCCATTTGATCGGCTTGGACGGGTAGGTTTGGGCGACGGCGCCCGCAGCCCAGACGAGAGCGGCAACGAGCACGGTCAGCTTGAATATTCGCAACATATCGATTCCTCCATTCCTTGGTTGATCAAACGTGCGTAAATACGGCTGCCGTCACAGCGGCGGACGGCGCAAATGATGATCGGTCTCCTGTTGATAGGCGTGCGCCGCGCGCAACACCAGATCCTCGCGCTGCATCGGCCCCACCAGCTGCAGCCCTATGGGCAGGCCGTCCCTGGAAAAGCCGCAGGGCACGGACATCGCCGGCTGCTGCGTCAGATTGAAGGGGAAGGAGAACGGCGTCCACCAGGTCCAGTCCTCTTCGCCCGCCGGCCGCTCCGGCGCGACCACGCCGGCGGCGAAGGCCGGAATCGCGGTTGAGGGCGTGAGCAGCAGATCGTATTTCTGGTGGAAGCGCTTCATGTGTTCGCCCAGTGCTCCGCGCGCATTGACGGCGTCAAGATACCTCGCCAGCGTGTGCTTCGCGCCGCTGGCACAGGCTTGCTGCAGGCCGGGGTCGAGCAGCGCGAATCTTTCCGGCGGCATATTGCGCAGCAGATTGTAGGCGCCCGCAGTCCAGTGCACCCAGAACACGTCGCGGCAGTCGGCAAAACCCGGATCGACCGCGTCCACCTGCGCGCCCATGCCCGCCAGCACTTTGGCCGCGTCGGCGACGCGCGCTT
>JAJZUN010000746.1 GCA_021848555.1 Pseudomonadota bacterium
CGAACGTCCGGCATCAGCGCGCGGCGCGGCTGGTAGACGCGGTCATCCGCTACTGTGTCGGGTTAGAGGCACTGTCTAAGGAACTGACGGCAGCCGCCCCGGAATCGGCCGGTCTTTCCGGCGTCGCGGTCAAGCTCGGCGAATATCTAACCTCGCCACATTTCAAAGATCTCAATGATGGGGCACAGCAATGCCGGAAGGCGCTCGGCTCGGTGCGCTATACCGTCCTCATCCGCGGCGGTACCGTAACGGTTCGCGATTTTGTGGAAGAGCCGGACTACAACGCTATCATCACCGATTTCTTTGATCGCTTCCGGCAGGGCAAGATCGAGAAGCACAAGCTCGAAATTCCACGCAGCAACATGATGAACCACATCGAGGCGGAAATCCTGCGTGGCGTCGCAAAGCTCAACCCCGAGACCTTCGCGATGCTCGATACCTTCGTTGAGGATCATCAGGCATTCGTCGATCCCCTGATCGCCTGCTTCGACCGCGAAGCGCAGTTCTACCTCTCCTGGCTGGCGTTCACCGACCGGCTGGCCGCCACGGGACTGTCCTTTTGCCGGCCTGAACTGATCAAAAATCACGCAATCTGCGTGCAGGAAGGGTTCGATCTCGCCCTGGCCGAGAAACTGCGCGCAGAGGGTGCGCGCACCGTGACCAATGATTATGAATTACGGGATCCCGAACGCATCTTCGTCGTCACCGGCCCCAACCAGGGCGGCAAGACCACTTTCGCGCGCATGGTCGGGCAGATGCACCATATTGCGAATCTTGGCCTTACAGTGCCCGGCCGCCAGGCGCGGCTGAAACTGTTCGATCGCATTTTCACCCATT
This sequence comes from Pseudomonadota bacterium, assembly GCA_021848555.1. Next base: position 838 of record JAJZUN010000746.1, read on the forward strand.
TCGAGCGGGAGGAGGCGTTGATCACGTTGCGTGGCAAGCTGCACGACGATCTCGTCCGCATTCGCGATATTCTCGATGCCGCGACACCCGACAGCATCGTAATCCTGAACGAGATCTTCAATTCGACAGCGCTGCGTGACGCCCGGTTTCTGGCTGATGCCGTGCTGCACAAGATCATCGCCCGTGGTTCGATCGGCATCTGTGTAACCTTCATGGACGAACTCGCCTCGCTCGGCCCCGAAACGGTCAGCCTGACGAGCATGGTCCAGCCGGACAATCCGGCCGAACGTACTTTCCGGGTCATCCGCCGCCAAGCCGACGGCCTCGCCTACGCGCTTTCGGTTGCCGAGAGATACGGGCTCACGCTCGTGCGGCTGCGGGAGCGGCTGTCGTGAGGGCGCATCTGATGTTCGCCAGCCGCGATTTCGATCCCGATGCCGCTCCGCCAGCGAATGCCGGCGACCTCGTCCAGGACCTCGAAATGGAGCCGATTTTTGCCGCAATGGCGGACGGCGACAAATTCCTTGATCGGATCGCCCGTGCGACACTGCTCAACGCGGGGAGCAACGACCGTAAAACCGTGTTGCGGCGGCAGTCGGTGCTCCGGGACGCAATCGCACATGAGGCCGAATTCCGCGCGCTCTACGAGATCGCACTCGCACCGATCAAAGTACGGCGGAGCATATTCTATCTCACGAGTGGCCGGAGTGCAGGCCTCATGCTGTCCGGCGCGGTGCGGTTGCTGGAAGGCCTGCGCCACGTGATCGGTGATCTGGTCGCATTCGCGGAATCTGGCCTGGAGCGCTTCGAGGCGCCTGCATTGCAAGATCTTTTCACGACATTGCAGCGCGATCTCGACGTCCAATACCTTGCGGAAATGGACCGTCACCTCGCATTTCTGAATCTGCGCAATGGCGAGTTGTTCAGCGCGAAACTTGGGGCCGGCAATGAGGGCAAAGATTTTATCCTGCGCTATTTCGTGCAGGAGCGGTGGGCTTGGCTCAAGGACCTATTGAACGGCGCGCCACCGCACTATCAATTCAGCCTTCACCCGCGTGACGAAGCCGGCGCTCGCGCACTCTCCGAGATCAGCGAGGCAGCTCTATCGACTGTGGCGATCACAACCAGCGAGGCTGCGGAACATGTCAACGCGTTCTTCGAGATGCTTCGGACAGAGCTCGCCTTCTATATCGGCTGCCTCAACCTGCGTAAAGCTTTGCGAAACCGATCGATGCCGCTTTGTTTTCCTGTGATTGCGGAGGATACGAATTACCTGACTTTCAAAGATCTGCGCGACCCGTCCCTGTCTCTCTCAATCGACACTGAGATAGTCGGCAACGACCTTGACGCAGGAACGGCGCCAGTCCTTCTCGTGACCGGAGCGAATCAGGGCGGCAAATCTACCTATTTGCGCAGCATCGGCCTGGCGCAAGCGATGATGCAGGCTGGCATGTTCGTCACGGCGCAGCAATTTTCGACCGATTTGCGGGACGCCCTGTTTACCCATTACCGTCGTCGCGAAGATCGCGGTCTCAACAGCGGCAAGTTCGACGAGGAGTTGCGCCGGATGAGCTGGCTGGTCGAGCATATCGGGCACACACCTCTTTTTCTGTTCAATGAATCCTTCGCCGCCACGAACGAGCACGAGGGGGCTGAAATCTCACGACAGATCATCACCGCGCTGACCGAGTCTGGAGCCCGTGTCCTGTTCGTAACCCACATGCATGCGTTGGCAGAGTTGTTGGCTAAACAGGATGCATCAATGGTTCGATTTCTACGCGCGGAGCGTTCGGCGGATGGTAAACGTAGCTTCCGCATCCTGCCAGGAGAAG
>JAJZUN010000747.1 GCA_021848555.1 Pseudomonadota bacterium
CCCATGAACGGGATGTTGACCGAGTAAGTCGCTTCCTCGTGGATCGAGGCGCTGGCCGGGCTGTCGCGGTGGTCCATCTTGAGGATGCCGCCCTGCTTCTGGGCGTATGCCGCGCCGCCGGCGCTTATTCCGAGCAGCAGCGCTGCCGCCGTAGCGGCGAATCGATAGTTCCTGTTCATTACGGTCCTCCTACTTTGCGAACGATGGAAAATATGCCGTGGTTATTTTTTTGGATTCATGACCGGATTTTTCCGGTCCAACTCGGCCAGCACGCCCACAATGTATAGGAAACCGGGGCTACCTGTAAAGATTAGCCTGAAATTTATCTGGTATTGCACGCGACTGAATGGCGCCGCCTGCGCGCATGATGATCTTGACTCGTTTGCATCTCACCTGCGCGCACCGGCATGGCGTTTGCCGACGTTCACGCCCCCGTGTGTCAGGTGTTAACAGACCCTAGTGGCATGCCCCGATCGCATCCATGAAGCGGTGCTTGATCGCAGTGGGGCTGGGCAAGCCGCCACCCTTGATGGGCTTCTCTTCCATCGGGCAATGGATGAACCAGGGGCCCGGTTCGGTGAGCGCGCGATCGGCCGCGCGCTTGAACGCCTCCAGGGTCTCCACGCGCTCGACCTTGGGGTAGCCCGCCCCCCTGGCGATCGCGGCCAGGTCGGTGTGATACGCAGTGGCCGTGGGCTGGCCGCCGGTCATGGCATAGCTGCGGTTGTCCCATACGATATGGATCAGGTTCTTCGGTTCGCGCAGGGCGATGGTCGCCAGTGCGCCCAGATTCATCAGCAGCGAACCGTCGCCGTCGTACACGATGACCTTCAGCTCCGGGCGCGCCATGGCCAAGCCCAGGCCCATCGATGAAGCCATCCCCATGGCGTTCCAGTTGTAGAAATTCCGGTCGCGTTCGCCGCCGGCGCGCAGATCGTACTTTTCGTTGCCGAGCGAGGTGATCACCACTTCGTCCTTGAGCTTGCCGACGAGGTATTTGGAAGCTTCGGTGCGGTCTATCATATCTTTGCCTTTCCTTCCTTCCAGCCAGCCACTTCGTTGGTGACGAGTATCGCCACCGGCCCCTCGCTGGCGTAGCATACACGCAGCGCGCCCTCGGTCATCTTCTCGGTCTCGTCCTCGCGGGTGATGCGATAGACGGGGATGCGCAGGGCGTCGAGGATGTCCTGCGTTGCCTGGCCCATGGTGATCTGTGCCGGGTTGAATTCTCCCAGGTCGCCGCGCACGCCGATGATGATGGGGCAGGGGATGCGGTAGGGAATGGCGAGCGAGGCCAGGGCGTTGATCGAATTGCCCAGTCCAGCCGTGGGGCATAGCATCACGCCGCGTCCGCCCCCCAGGGATTGCCCGCATACCACGCCTATGCCTTCTTCCTCCCGGGTGAGGGGCAGGGCTTCGAAGCCGCCTAGCTGCCGCGCAGCTTCCAGAATTTTCTCGATCTTGCTGTCAGGCACGTAGTTGAGAAACCGTACGTTGTATTTCTTGAGTACGCTGACGATGCTTTCCGCCCAAGCCATGGCTTCCCCTTCAGTAATCGGATGACGCGCCGCAATGCAAGCCTGGGAGGCCATTTCAGCATGACCGAAATGGCGCCTGATTCAGGCGAGCGCGAGGGAAGTTAGCCCCGCGCTTTGCAATAACCTCCAAATCAGCCCGCCTGCTCTTGCCGCTGGCTGTTCCCACGCCGCCTGCATTATTCCACAGTCTTGGCCTTCAGCGCCCCTTGAATACCGGCGGCCGTTTCTCGACGAAGGCGCGCGCCGCTTCCAGGTGGTCTTCGGTCTTGGCGGTCCGGATCTGGTGCCGGGCTTCCAGGTCCAGAAGTCCGGACAGCGTGCCCGTTTCCGCGGCATTGAAATTCTGTTTCATCAGGCCGAGCGCAATGCCCGGTCCGTGGGCGAGACGCTGCGCCAGCGCCGTGGTGGCGTCCAGCAGTTCGAAATCGGGCACCACCGTGTTCACCAGCCCCAGCGCCAGCGCCTGCCTGGCATCCAGGGGTTCGCCGAGGTAATACAATTCGCGCGCCTTTCCCGTCCCGAGCAGTTTGGACAGGAAGTAGCTGCCGCCGAAATCGCCGGAGAAACCGACTTTGGCGAAGGCGGTGATGAAGCGTGCCGACTCGGATGCTACGCGCAGGTCGCAGGCGAGCGCCAGCGAGAGTCCGGCTCCGGCGGCGGGGCCGTTTACCATGGCGATGGTCGGCTTCGGAATTTCATGCAGCAGACGCGACACCTCCATTCTTCCGCGCAGGCGCTGCACCGCGTCTTCCAGGCCTAATTGGCTGGTGCCTTCGGCCATGCTCTTGACGTCGCCGCCGGCACAGAAGCCGCGGCCTGCGCCGGTCAAGACCACCAGGGCGACATCGGGATCGGCCGCGAGCCGCGGCAGGGCTTCGAGCAGGCCGTCGATGATCGGGGACGAGAGCGCATTGAGCCGGTCGGGCCGATTCAGGGTGAGTGTTGCAACGCGACCGGCCACGGTCTCGATCAGTTCATGCGGCATGTAGGTGCTCCTCGAGTATTCGACAGGTGGGTCGGCGTTATTCTATACGTCGCGGTCTAAATCGTCCTACGGCTGTTGCGGGGTTGCGATTTTGCGCGGACGAAAAGCTGTCCGCGCGGATCGCAGATTGCGCACGGATGAAAAG
>JAJZUN010000748.1 GCA_021848555.1 Pseudomonadota bacterium
TGGCCGGAGCGCTGGCCGAACGCGGCAGCGACGTGCTGATACTCGACGCCCATCCGGCGGCGCAGGGCGTGATTGCCGCGCTGGGGCTCAAGGCGCGCTTCGACCTGGAGGACGTGATCCGGCGCGAGCGCGATCTTGACGAGGTTATCGTGCGCGGCCCGGCGGGAATCCTGATTCTGCCGCTAGCGCGCGGACTGCGTTCGCTGGCGCAATTGCCGGCGGCCGAGCAGCAGCGCCTGGTCGCGCGTTGCGGCCGCCTGGGTTATCCGGTGGATACCCTGCTGGTGGACGCGGCTCCGGGCAACGCGAGCGCGCTCGCCTGGCCCGGCGGCGCGGCGCAGGAAGTGATCATTCTCGGCGGCAGCAACGCCGCCGCAATCACCGCGGCTTATGCCTTGATCAAACGCCTGAGCAGCGAGTTCGCGCGGCGCGAATTCCATGTCCTGGTCAATAACGTCGCAAGCGAGCGCGAGGCGCGCACCATTTTCGGCAACATGGCGGGCGCGGCGCGGCGTTACCTGCAGGTATCGCTGGCCTTCATGGGGCATGTGCCCCCGGACGACAAGCTGCAGGCAGCGGCGCGCCTGCGGCTGCCGGTGGTGGCGGCATTTCCGGGCGCCGCGGCAGCGGGGAGTTTTCGCGGCTTCGCACAGGCGATTGCCGGCTGGCCGAGGGCCGGAGAGGACGGCAACGGCTTCGATGATTTCATGCGCCGCCTGCTCCATTCAAACGGTGCGCGCACCGCCGCAGCGTAGACCAGTCAACAGGACGAGTCCATGTATACAGCCACAGCCACTACACTAGCCACGGCCACGGCTGCTGCGACCGCCAGCCGCGATACGCAGTACTACCTGAAGCAATACGCGCCCCTGGTCAAGCGCATCGCCCATCACATGATGGCGAAACTGCCGGCGAGCGTCGAAATCGACGATATCATCCAGACCGGCATGCTCGGCCTGCTCGATGCCGTCAACCGCTATGAAGAATCGTTGGGGGCGCAGTTCGAAACCTACGCGGCGCAGCGCATCCGCGGCGCCATACTCGACGGCCTGCGCCAGGCCGACTGGCTGCCGCGCAGTTTCCGGCGCGACTTGCGCCGCATCGAGGGGGCGATCGCCAAACTCGAGCAGCGCCTGAGCCGCGCGCCGAGCGAGCAGGAAGTCGCGCTCGAACTGGGCATGCCTCTCGATGAGTACCAACAGATGCTGCAGGACGCGCGGGGCTATCAACTGATCTCGTTCGAAGATTTCAATCACGCCGACGGCAGTGATTTTCTCGAGCGCCACTGCGAAGACGGTGGCGCCAACCCGCTCGAAGCGCTGCTCGACCGCAAGCTGCGCGAGCGGCTGGTAAAGGCGATCGCCGGGCTGCCGGAGCGCGAGAAAGTGGTGATGGGCCTGTATTACGAGGAGGAGCTGAATTTTCGCGAAATCGGCGAAACCCTGGGCGTGAGCGAATCGCGCATCTGCCAGTTGCACAGCCAGGCTATCGCGCGCTTGCGCGGCCAGATCCGGAATCTCTGAGTTGTGGATTACAGCAGCCTCATCGGCATTGCCGTCGCCCTGGCGGGCATCATCGGGGGGCAACTGCTGGAAGGCGGGGCTGTCGGCTCGCTGCTGCAGGGCGCGGCGTTTCTGATCGTGCTCGGCGGGACCGCGGGTGCGGTGATGGTGCAGAGTCCGGCGCGCGTGTTCCTGCGCGGCGTAAGAATGGCGAAATGGGCGGTGCTGCCGCCGGAATTTGCACCACAGCACATGATTGCGGAAATCCTGCGCTGGAGCAATTCGGCGCGCAGGGAAGGACTGCTCGCGCTCGAGCAGCACGCGGACATGGTCGCCGACCCGTTCGCGCGCAAAGGCCTGCAATTGCTCGCCGATGGCGCCAGCCCGGAGAAACTGCGCGAAGCCCTGGAGGTGGAAATCGTCAGCTTCGAGGAATATCACCGGCAGGCGGCGCGCATCTGGGAGGCCGCGGGGGGGTATGCGCCGACCATCGGCATACTCGGGGCGGTACTGGGGCTGATACATGTCATGGAGAATCTGTCCGAACCGGCGCGGCTGGGCAGCGGCATCGCGGTTGCATTTGTGGCGACCATCTACGGTGTGGGCCTGGCCAACCTGGTGTTCCTGCCGCTGGCGAACAAGCTGAAAGTGTTGATTGCGCGCCAGGTGCTGATACGCGAGATCGTGGTCGACGGTCTGATCTCGATCGCCAACGGCGAGAACCCGCGCATGATCGAAAATCGCCTGCTTGGCTATGTGACCGACCAGTCGCCAGGCGCGGTCGGCCTGTAAACGCCTGCCGCGCACGGAGGACCGCCCGCAAATGCGCCGCAGGAGAAAGTATCTCGATCAGAGGCAGTCGGACAACCACGAGCGCTGGCTGGTGTCCTACGCCGACTTCATGACGCTGATGTTCGCCTTCTTCGTCGTGATGTATGCGCTGTCCTCGGTGAACGAGGGGAAATACCGCGTGCTGAGCGAATCCCTGATCGGCGCGTTCACCAGCAAGGCGCCGGCGCGGATCCCGCCGGCAGCGCAGCCGCTGCCACAGCATCCGCCGCTGCGCCCGATAATCGAGCCGGTCCACCCGCCGGCGCGGGAGCGCGAGCGGATGCGCCTCATCGGCCAGGACATACTCAAGGTGCTGGACTCGCTGGTGCGCG
>JAJZUN010000749.1 GCA_021848555.1 Pseudomonadota bacterium
GAAGTTGCACACCTGGCAGGACGCCCGTCCGGTGGTGGAGCGTATGGTCGGCGTCTACATGGGCGCAAACCAGAAAAAGGGCTTGGTCTATCGCTGGCTGCTCGACCATGTTCGCGACGGGTTGGGCCGCGGCTATCCGCGGCCGTTCGTGCGCTTGATGGAGGAGGCCGCACGTCTGGAGTTGCAGCACTTTGGCACATTGAGGTTGCCGCGCTTGCTGGAGCCGTCATCTCTGCGGCGCGCGCTCGATCGTGTATCAGGCGACCACGTTGCTCAGTCGCTTGATGAATGGCCATGGCTGGAAGCAATCAAGACAAGACTACGCGGCGATCCACTGGTGCCTTACGTCGAGAAGGAAGCGATCAAGCTGCTGGAGGACTTATCGGGAGAGAAAGACGCCACGCTCCTGCCATTCGAAGGTCGCGAGTTGCTCGATTATCTGCTGGAGCTAGGCATCTTTCGCCGCCGGCCCGATGCTCGGCTGGATGCACCCGACCTGTACCTGGCCGGATTGGGGCTCAAGCGTAAGGGTGGCGTGAAGAAGAAGAGATAAGACGCAGAGGAAGCGAAGAACATGGCGATGAATGAATCAACGAGGAGCAAGTATCCATGCACCCGAGCCTGAATATCGATGAATCAACTTTGGCCCGCTTTTGTGAGGCACACCACATTCGTCGCCTGGCGCTGTTTGGTTCGCAACTGAAGGGGACAGCCCGGTCGGACAGCGACATCGACCTGCTGGTGGAATTCGACCCAGATGGCGTGCCAAGCCTGTTTGGCATTGTCGCAATGGAGATGGAACTCTCGGATATGCTGGGTGGGAAAAAAGTTGATTTGCGCACGGCAGGAGACCTCTCGCGTTACTTCCGGAATGACGTCGTGCGCATGGCCGAGGTGCAGTATGCGCGCTGACGATGCCGTCCGTATCCGCCACATGATTGATGCTGCCGAGTCCGCCTTGGATTTTACTCGGGGTCGGACACGGATCGACCTGGACAAGGACACGATGCTGCAATTCGCGCTCGTCCGTGCCGTCGAGGTGGTTGGCGAGGCCGCGAGCAAGATATCCGCCGAGGGGCGCGCCGAATTGCCGCAAGTGCGATGGGCAGCCATCATGGTCATGCGCAACCGGCTTGCCCACGCCTACTTCGAAATCGACATGGACATACTGTGGATCACATTGCAGCAGGCGTTACCGGCTCTGCTTGCACAACTCAAGTCAAAGCAGTTGCTGGAATAGGACGCCATGGCCATCACCAACCACGAACGCGTCGGCAAGGCGCTGGAGCTCCTGAGGGCCGGCCTGGGGCCGTTTGTCGAGCGGGAACTCAAAGCGAAGTACGGGGACGGCTGGGCTTTCGAGGTGAAAGACGTTTTGTCGGACACCCGTTTGGGTGCCAACAAAGACGAGACGCTCAATGATGTCGCCGCCTTGCTGGTGGTCATGGATCGCAAATGGAGCGAGGTGTTTCGCCAGATTCTCGGCAAGACGGAGCGCAGTCTGGTGAACGAGATTCTGGCCGTGCGCAACCGCTGGGCACATCAGGAGGCCTTCTCCGGCGACGATACCTATCGCGCGCTTGATTCGGCGGGACGGCTGCTGACGGCACTCTCGGCGCCGCAGTCCGACGAAATCGAAAAAGTGAAAACGGAGCTGCTGCGCGTGCGTTTCGACGAGCAGGCGCGTGGAGAAAAGCGCAAGTCCGCCGGCACCGCCATCGAAAGCGGCGTGACCAGCAGCCTCAAGCCCTGGCGCGAAGTGGTGATGCCGCACGAAGACGTGGCCAGCGGTCGCTACCAGCAGGCCGAGTTCGCCGCCGACCTGTGGCAGGTGCGGCTGGGCGAGGGCGCGCCCGAATACCGCGATCCGGTGGAGTTCTTCCGCCGCACCTATCTTACCGAAAGCCTGAAGGGGATGCTGGTGGGCGCGGTGCGGCGCCTGGGGGGCAAGGACGGCGTGGTCGGCGGCGACCCGGTGGTGCAGTTGCAGACCAACTTCGGCGGCGGCAAGACCCACTCGATGCTGGCCTTGTACCACCTGTTTTCCGGCATTGCGCCGACAGAGCTCGCCGGCATCGATGCGGTGCTGGCCGCCGCCGGGGCCGGCAAGATTCCGCCGGCCCGGCGCGTGGTGCTGGTGGGCAACAAGATTTCTCCCGGCAACCCCTCCACCAAGCCCGATGGCACGGTGGTGCGCACGCTGTGGGGCGAACTGGCCTGGCAACTGGGCGGCAGACCCGCCTTCGCCCGCGTGCAGGCCGACGACGAGAGAGCGACCAGCCCCGGCGACGCGCTGCGCGAACTGTTCAACGAGTACGGACCCTGCCTGATCCTGATTGACGAATGGGTGGCCTACGCGCGCCAGCTCCACGACCAGAGCGACCTGCCGGCGGGCGGCTTCGAGACGCAATTCACCTTCGCCCAGGTGCTGACCGAATCGGCCAAGCTGGCGAAGAATTGCCTGCTGGTGATCAGCCTGCCGGCCTCGGACACCTCTGGTCATGCACACGCCGATGACGTGGAAGTGGGCGGCACGCGCGGGCGCGAGGCGCTGGAGCGCTTGCGCAACGTGGTCGGGCGTGTCGAATCTTCCTGGCGCCCGGCCAGTGCCGAGGAGGGCTTCGAGATCGTGCGCCGGCGGCTGTTCCAGCCGCTGACAGAGAC
>JAJZUN010000750.1 GCA_021848555.1 Pseudomonadota bacterium
GCTTCACCTCTACCACGTCTCCCGCATATTTTCCGATCAGCGCCCGGGCGATCGGCGAGCCGATGGAAATCTTGCCGTGTTTGATGTCGGCCTCATCGTCGCCGACGATCTGGTAGGTCACTTTGTCGCCGCTCTCCTGCTCCTGCAGGTCCACCGTGGAGCCGAACACGCAGCGGCCGTCGGCATCGAGCAGCTTGGGATCGATCACTTGGGCATTGGCGAGCTTGCCCTCGACTTCGGCGATGCGCCCCTCGATGAAACTCTGCCGCTCCTTGGCCGCGTCGTACTCGGCGTTTTCGGAGAGGTCGCCATGCGAGCGCGCCTCGGCGATCGCCGCGATCACGCTGTGCCGGTCGACCGTCTTCAGCCGCTGCAATTCGGCGCGCAACAACTCGGCGCCCTTGACTGTAAGGGGATTGCTCATGTTCGCGCATCCTATTCCGGGGGATTGAACAACAGGGCGGCGCCCTATTGTAAATCCCCCAAGTCAAAGAACACCCTGATCGAGCCGCAGACTCGATCCGGGTGTTCTCAAATCCTCAATTCAACTCTTGGTGCAGGCTCTGCAAAGCGTAGGGGACGAGCCCCTGCACATGGCGCATGCCGGTGCATGCAGCCCGGGCGCCGGCAATGGTAGTGTAATACGTCACGCGGCCCTGCAGCGCGCCATTGCGTATCGACCACGAATCCTGCACGGCGCTGCGTTTTTCATCCACGGTGTTCACGATCAGGCTGACTTCGCCGTTCTTGATCATGTCCAGGATATGCGGCCGGCCTTCGCCCACCTTGTTCACCGTCGCCACCTTGATCCCGTTTTCCGTCAGGACCTTCGCGGTGCCGCGCGTGGCGAGCAGGCCGAAGCCGAGTTCGATCAATTCGCGACCGATTTGCACCGCCGCGTTCTTGTCGCTGTTCCTGACGCTGATGAAAACCTTTCCGGTCTTCGGCAGTTTCACCCCGGCGGCGAGCTGCGACTTGACGAAGGCCTCGCCGAAGGACCGGCCCACGCCCATGACTTCGCCGGTGGACTTCATCTCCGGCCCGAGGATGGTGTCCACGCCGGGGAACTTGATGAAGGGGAACACCGCTTCTTTCACCGAGAAATAGGGCGGAACAATTTCCCTGGTCACGCCCTGTGCGTCCAGGCTCTTGCCCACCATGCAGCGCGCCGCGATCTTGGCCAGCGGCAGCCCGGTCGCCTTGGACACGAAGGGCACGGTGCGCGAGGCGCGCGGATTCACCTCGAGCACGAATACCGTGCCGTTCTGGATCGCGAACTGCACGTTCATCAGGCCGACCACGTTGAGCGCCAGCGCCATTTGTACCGTTTGTTCGCGCAACGCCTGCTGCAGTTCGTCGGAAAGCGAGAACGGCGGCAGCGAGCAGGCCGAGTCGCCCGAGTGCACGCCCGCCTGTTCTATGTGTTCCATGATGCCGCCTATCACCACCCGCTCGCCGTCGCAGATGGCGTCCACGTCCACTTCGATCGCATCGTTGAGGAAGCGGTCGAGCAGCACCGGCGAATCGTTCGAAACCTTCACCGCCTCGCGCATATAGCGCTCGAGGTCGCGCTGCTCGTGCACGATTTCCATGGCGCGGCCGCCGAGCACGTAGCTCGGCCGCACCACCAGCGGGTAGCCGATTTCCGCGGCGAGCCTGAGCGCGTCGGCTTCGTTGCGCGCGGTCCGGTTGGGCGGCTGCTTCAGCTTGAGGTCGTGCAGCAGCTGCTGGAAGCGCTCGCGGTCCTCGGCCACGTCTATCATGTCCGGGCTGGTGCCGATGATGGGTACGCCGTTCGCCTCCAGATCGCGCGCGAGCTTGAGCGGCGTCTGTCCGCCGTACTGCACCACCACGCCGTAGGGTTTTTCCTTGTCCACGATCTCGAGCACGTCCTCCAGTGTGAGCGGCTCGAAGTAGAGCCGGTCGGAGGTGTCGTAATCGGTGGAAACGGTCTCGGGGTTGCAGTTGACCATGATGGTCTCGTAGCCGTCCTCGCGCAGCGCCAGTGCGGCGTGCACGCAGCAGTAGTCGAACTCGATCCCCTGGCCGATGCGGTTGGGGCCGCCCCCCAGCACCATGATCTTCTTGCGGCCGGTGGGTTCGGCTTCGCACTCGTCCTCGTAAGTCGAGTACATGTAGGCGGTATTGGTGGCGAATTCGGCGGCGCAGGTATCCACGCGCTTGTACACCGGACGCACGCCGAGCGCGTGGCGGCGCTCGCGCACCGCGCGCTCGGTCGCCGCAAGCAGCGTGGCCAGGCGCCGGTCGGAAAATCCATTGCGCTTCAACGTGAGCAGCGAGCGAGCGTCCAGTTCCTCCAGGCGCCTGCCCTTCAAGGCCCGCTCCTGGCGCACCAAGTCCTCGATCTGCGCCAGGAACCAGGGGTCGATATGCGTATCGGCCAGGATCTGCTCGAAGGAAAGGCCGCAGCGGAAAGCGTCGGCCACGTACCAGATGCGCTCCGGCCCGGGGTCGCCGAGTTCGGTCTCCAGCACCTCCGGATCGGTGGTTATCTCGTCCAGGCCGTCGGCGCCGGTCTCCAAACCGCGCAAGGCTTTCTGGAACGACTCCTGGAAGGTGCGGCCTATCGCCATCACCTCGCCCACCGATTTCATCTGCGTGGTGAGGCGGCTGTTCGCCTGCGGGAATTTCTCGAACG
>JAJZUN010000751.1 GCA_021848555.1 Pseudomonadota bacterium
TCGGCCGCTGTGCACGGCCACGGCCGTGGAAGTCTGCCGCACGCTCAAGGGCGCGGACATGGACGTGCGCCGCACACCAGGCACGCAACTGGTCAACGACCGCACGGGCGAGGTCATTTATACCCCGCCCGAGGGCGAAGCACGCCTGCGCGACATGCTCGCCAACTGGGAGCGATTCCTGCATGTGCAGGCCGATCTGGATCCACTGGTCCGCATGGCCGTGGGCCACTATCAGTTCGAAGCCATCCACCCTTTCAGCGACGGCAATGGGCGGACCGGCCGCATCGTCAGCCTCCTCTACCTGATCGAGGAAAACCTCCTCAGCCTGCCCATCCTGTACCTCAGCCGCCACGTCATCGCACACAAGGACGACTACTACGCCCTCCTGCTCGGCGTTACCCGCGATCAGGCGTGGGCCCCGTGGCTGTGCTTCATGCTGCAGGCCGTCACAGAAACGTCCCGATGGACGACGGGCAAGATCGCCGGCATTCGTGCGCTTGCGGAGCACACCAAGGAGCATGTGCGGGCAAGGCTGCCGAAGATCTACACACGCGAACTGGTCGACGTGATTTTCGAGCAGCCCTATTGCCGCATCGGGAACTTGGTGGACAAAGGAATCGCGCAGCGCCAAGCCGCGTCGCGATATCTACACGAGCTGGCCGACCAGGGCGTGCTGCGCGAGATGCCGTTCGGCAAGGAACGACTGTTCATTCATCCCAAGCTGATGCAACTGCTCAGCAGCGAGGACAACGCCTTTCAGCCTTACGCCTGACGCAGCGCAGCGAGCGCCAAACAAGCATCAAAAAGCCCCAGGCTTGTGACCTGGGGCTTCGCATTTTGGCTCCCCGACCTGGGCTCGAACCAGGGACCTGCGGATTAACAGTCCGTCGCTCTACCGACTGAGCTATCGGGGAATAAGCGGTGAAGTATAGCCTGCGCCGCTTCGCGCTCGCAAGAGGCCGAGACTCAATGCGCTGGGTCGAGCATGCGCCGCACGTAGCGCGCGATCAGGTCGACCTCGAGGTTGACCCGAGCACCTGCACGCAACGTGTGCAGGTTGGTGTGCTGCACGGTGTGCGGAATCAAGTTGATGTCGACCCGGGCGCTGCCATCGTCGGCATCGTCGACCCGGTTGACGGTCAGGCTGACGCCGTTGACCGTCAGCGAGCCTTTGTATGCACAGAAGCGCGCGAGCGCGGCCGGCACGACCAGCACCAGCTGCCATGATTCGCCCACCGGGTCGAACCGCTCGACGCTGCCGATGCCGTCCACATGGCCGGTGACCAGATGCCCGCCGAGCTTGGTCGCCAGCGTCAGCGACTGCTCCAGGTTGACCTCGCTTCCGGCCGCATCGAGCCCGACCGTGCGCGCAAGGCTCTCGGCCGATACGTCGACGTCGAACGTGTCGGCACTCAGCGCGACGACGGTCATGCACGCGCCGCTGACGCAGATGCTGTCGCCCTCGACGACTCCGGCAAGCCAGGCCGGCGGCGCAGCGACGCGCACGCGCACGCCCGCCCCGCTGCCGCCGAGCGGTTCGACATGGTCGATGCTGCCGACCGCAGTGACGAGTCCGGTAAACATGAGGCTCCCGATCGAAGGTGATGGTCCGGTGTGGTCCGGGCCCCGGCTCGCTGCGCCGGGCCCGCAATCCCACAGCATAAGCGCGGCGCGGCTGCGGCTCGCCTAAACTGCCCCCATGCCCCTGATGCCGGCGTGCGCCCGCGCGCCGGCGCATTCGCATCCGAACTTCCCTGTGCCTGCGATGAGCCCGCCTTCCCCAGCTGTGCAACACCCGCCGCAGCCGCGGCACGAAGTCGCGTTCGAAGTCCGCGACTACGAGTGCGACATGGACCACGTGGTCAACAACTCGGTCTATCTGAACTACCTGGAGCACGCCCGGCACAAGCTGCTCGAGTCGAGCGACCTGCGCTTCGGCGAGCTGTCGCGGCGCGGCATCAGCCTGGTGGTGACGCGGATCGAAATCGATTTCCGCGCATCGCTGCGCAGCGGCGACGCCTTCGTCGTGCGCACCGCGCTGCACCGCCGCGGGCGCTTGCGGCTGCAGTTCGAGCAGGCCATCGAACGCCGCAGCGACGGCAAGTTGATCGCCCAGGCGGTCGTCATGGGCACCGCGCTGAACGCGCAAGGCCGCCCGGAAATCCCCGATGTGCTGGACCTGGCGCTGCGCCGGTTGACCGCCCCCGCTGCGCAAACGCGCGCAAACTGACTCGGCTGCGCAGCACGCCGGGAGCGGACATGCCGGCCGAGGCACAATAGCGTCCGGGCGAGCGCGCCCGTGACCTCAGGACTGTGCATGAACCAGAATTTCTCGATCATCTCCCTCGTGCTTGGCGCCAGCAACGTGGTGCAGATCGTGCTGGCGCTGCTGATGGCGGTCTCGCTGGCAAGCTGGACCGTGATCTTCCGCAAATATTTCGGGATCAAGTCGGCACGCAACAAGACCGACGAATTCGAGCAGGAATTCTGGTCCGGAACCAGCCTGACCGAGCTGTATCAGGCGGCGTTGGCCAACGCACGCCACGGCAGCCCGCTGCAGCGCATCTTCGCCTCGGGCATGCGCGAATTCCTCAAGCTGCGCGAGCGGCTCATGGAGGCCAGCGACCTGGTCGACGGTGCGCGCCGCGCGATGCGCGC
>JAJZUN010000752.1 GCA_021848555.1 Pseudomonadota bacterium
AAGCAATACGGTGGAGGTATACGTGCATTCGCTGCGGCGCAAGCTCGGCGCGAACAGCATCCAGAACGTGCGCGGCGTCGGCTACATGGTGCCGAAGCAGCCATGAGCTCGATCCGGCGCCAGCTGCTGCTGTGGCTGTTATCCGGGCTTGCGCTCGCGGTCGTCGCCGCCGGTGCGCGCATCTATACGCAGACGCTCGCAGAAGCCAACGAGCTGTTCGACTACCATCTGAAACAGATGGCCGCTTCGCTGCCGAACGACTCCTTCGGTCCGCTGCCGCCGTCGAGCTCGCGCGAGCTTGGCGCCGAAGATGGATTGGTGGTCCAGATCTGGGACCACAATGGCCTGGAGTTGTATTTCTCGCGCCCGGCGTCGAAGCTGCCGCAGCGCGCCGAACTCGGCTACTCCACGGTGGAAACGCCGCGCGGACGCTGGCGCGTCTACAGCGCGCTGGAACAGAACAACGTAGTGCAGGTCGCGCAGCCTATGAGCGTGCGCCAGGATCTGGCTGCCGGCATGGCGCTGCGCGCGCTGGTTCCGCTGCTCGCGCTGCTGCCGGTACTGGGCATACTCATCTGGATCACCGTCGGGCGCGGCCTGCAGCCAGTGGACCGCATCGCGGCGGCGCTGATGCGGCGCACGCCCGACTCGCTGGCTGCGCTGCCCGAGACCGGGCTGCCGCGCGAAATCCGGCCGCTGGTGCAGGCGCTGAACGACCTGCTCGCACGCTTGGGCCGGGCGCTGGAATCGCAGAAGGCTTTCGTCGCCGATGCGGCGCACGAATTGCGCACGCCGCTCACCGCGGTGCAGCTGCAGATACAGCTGGCCGAACGCGCCAAGACCGACGCAGAGCGCGCGGAGGCCTTTGCCCGGCTCAAACGCGGACAGGCGCGCGCCGCGCATCTGGTGCAGCAGCTGCTCACGCTCGCACGCCAGGAGCCGGGGCTCGCGCCGCAGCTGCATGCCGCGGTCGACCTGGCGGAGTTGGTGCGGCTGGTCGTGTCCGAATACGCGCCTCTGGCGGCCGACCGCAATATCGCCCTGGAGCTGGGCGAAAACGCACCGGCCAGCGTCGCCGGGGACTTCGAAGCGCTGCGCGTGATGCTGGGCAACCTGATCGACAATGCCATTCGCTACACCCCGGCCGGCGGACGCGTAGAGGTCGCCCTGCGCCTGCGCGAGCGCGCTGCGGTCCTCGACGTCTCGGACACCGGCCCGGGCATCCCCGAGGAGGACCGGGCGCGGGTATTCGACCGTTTCTACCGGCGCGAGGCGACCCATGTGGCAGGCAGCGGACTGGGCCTGGCTATCGTAAAAAACATCGCCGAGCGCCATCGCGCCTCGATCCAGCTCGACGACCGCAGCCCGGGCCCGGGATTGCGCGTAGCCGTGAGCTTCCCGCTGGGCTAGCCTGCCGCATGCGCGCGTGGCACGCTTAAGTTTGACTTAAGCCGAACCTCCTAGTGTGGCGCCTCAACTCCAAGGGCGCGCCATGCAAAACACCAGCAGAACCTTCATCGCCGACCTGTGGGCGCTGACCAAGCCGTACTGGTCGGCCCGAGGCGCCTGGGCTGCGCGCGCGCTGCTATTCGCAGTCGTTGCGCTCAACCTCGGGCTGGTCTACGTCAACGTGCTGCTCAACCGCTGGAACAACGCGTTCTACAACGCCTTGCAAAGCATGAACAAGGACGTATTCTTCCATCAACTGCTGCTATTTTCCGGCCTGGCCGCCGCGTATATCGCCATCGCGGTGTATCAGCTCTATCTGAACCAGATGCTGCAGATCCGTTGGCGGCGCTGGCTCACCGAGCGCTATCTGACGCTATGGATGGAGGAGCGCAGCTACTACCGGCTGCAGCTCGGCGACCGCGGCACCGACAATCCGGACCAGCGCATCGCCGACGACCTGGCCGCATTTTGCGACAAGACGCTCAACCTCGGGCTGGGACTGTTGTCTGCGGCAGTCTCGCTCGTCTCCTTCGGCCTCATCCTGTGGACGCTTTCGGGAACGCTGAGCCTGCCGCTCGCAGGCGGCCACATCGCCGTTCCCGGTTACATGCTGTGGGTCGCACTTGCCTATGCCACCGCCGGCACCGGCCTGGTGCACTGGATCGGCAGACCGCTGGTGAACTTGAACTTCATGCAGCAGAAATTCGAGGCGAACTTTCGCTTCTCCCTGGTCCGATTGCGCGAGAACGCCGAAGCGGTCGCGCTGTATGCCGGAGAGGGCAGCGAACTGCACAGCCTCAGGCAGCGCTTTGCCGATATCGTCGGCAACTGGTGGGCGATCATGAAACGGCAAAAGACGCTGACCTGGTTCCGCGCCGGCTACAATCAGATCGGCATCATTTTTCCGTTCCTGGTGGCCGCGCCGCGCTATTTCGCCGGCAGCATCCAATTGGGCGGGCTGATGCAAACCGTGTCCGCGTTCGGACAGGTGCAGGACGCCCTATCCTGGTTCGTGAACGCCTATGCCCAGCTCGCCGAATGGCGCGCCACTGTCGAACGTCTGACTGCGTTTCGCCGCGCGATCGATGCGGCACGCGCCGCGGCGAACAGCGGCAGCGGCGTGTCGCTGACGGCGGGGGAAAGCGCGCGCTTCGCCGCGCAGGATATCGACGTCGACCTGCCCGACGGGACGGCCTTAATGCCCGCA
>JAJZUN010000753.1 GCA_021848555.1 Pseudomonadota bacterium
GCTTGAGTGATTCACGCTGCGCCTCGCAAATGGATTCCGCCCTCAGATTCTGGGAGCCGGAATACAGGTGGAAGCCCTCGAAGGCCAGCCCGAGCCGGCCGATCTCAGCCAGCAGTTCAGGGACCGCTTCGGCATCGACGCCGAATTGTTTTTGGCCGCCGCCCATTTTCATGCCCGCGGACTTGAGCTCGAAGTCCGGATTCACCCGTACCGCGACGCGGGCAGGTAGGCCCTGGGCCGCCGACAGTTCGGCCAGTTCGCGCGCCTCGCGGAAGGATTCGACGTTGAGCAGCACACCGGCGGCGATGGCCTGCGCCAGTTCTTCACGGCGCTTGCCGGGACCGGCGAAGCTGATCGCCTGCGGGTTCATGCCTGCGTCGAGCGCCACCTTGAGTTCGCCCGCCGAGGCGACGTCCAGGCCATCCACCAGGCCGGCCATGTGGCACACCAGCGCCGGCATCGGGTTGGCCTTCACGGCGTAATGCAGCTTCACTTCCGGCGGCAGGATTGTGCGCAGTTGTGCCGCGCGCGCGTCGAGCAAGCGGCGGTCGTAAGCATAGAAGGGGGTGCGGCCGACTCGTTCGGCCAGCCGGGTGAGCGGCATGCCGCCGATTTGCAGGCAGTCGTTCGCCACTGGCCATTGGCTCATCGGAACGTGCCGGGGCGGTGGCGAGGGGTTGATCATTGACGCCGGCCAAAGGCGATCTGTGCGGCGAGCGGCAGCGCCAGAAGAAAAAGTTGCGGGTCTGTTTTCATCATGTCCAGCAACCAGGGAAGCGGCGGAGGGTTGACGCGCCTGAGACGATAGAGAAGGTCGCGCACAATGGTGATCCGCAATGCTTGCTTCACCGCGTTCGCTGCTCCCACCGCTTCCGGCGAGAGTTCATAGGCTTGCAGGCTCCGCTTGCGGTACTTGAGTTCGTTGATGAGGCGGAGCAAATGATCTTCGGTACCCCAGCTCGCAGCGGAGTAAATGTTGACGCCCCGGCCGTAGCTGGCTTCGATCTTCTCGGAAAAGGCGAAACGGGCCCTCCCGCGTGCCATATCCATCCAGAAAAGATAATCCTCCCCGGCATTGCGAAACTCCGGTCGAAAACGTGTTTCCGGAAATGCGTGTCGGTCGAACACGACGGTTGAAGTTCCGATGATGTTGCCGCAGACGATCTGGTTGAGCATGTCGCCTTGGAAGGCGTGAAGGGGGCTCGACTCCTGTATGGCCGGATGTTCTGATGGAAGAATTCTTCCGCCCCGCGAGAAGGCACCGATGGTCTGACCGAGTTGAGTATGATCCGAGAAGTAGACGTCATAACCCGCCTGCAATGCGTGCAGGGCGTTGGCGAGATGGTCGTCGGACCACTCGTCGTCCGAATCCAGAAAGGCTACATAGCGGATGCTGTCATCGAGAGAGGCGAGGGCGGTATTCCTCGCTGCTCCTGGGCCACTATTCTTCTGCTCGATGATGCGAATACGTTTCCGGGACTCATCATCCACGATTGCCAGTTCTGACGCCGCCGACACCGGCGACCCGTCATCGACAATGACCATGGAAGCCGGAGCGACCCGCTCCTGACGCAGGCAACTGCGCACTGAGCGCAGCAGAATCCCGGGTTCCCGTTGGAAAAACGGGATGACGACCGCGAGCTCACTCGGCTTTGTCATGGCTGCCTGGGAGAAGGGCGGGGAAAATGTGTCATATCGGCCACGTTCAGGTGAATGCGGCTTCGAATTGCAGCGAGAGCGATTTCCGGTCGATCTTGCCATTGGGGTTGCGGGGCAGCGGGCCGGGACGGATGTCGATGCGCGCCGGCTGCATGTAGGCCGGCAGGCGCTTGCGGCAGGCTGCGTGCAGCGTCTCGGCATCCACATTTCGCTCAGGCTTCGGTGTGGCGACGACCACGACCGCCTGGCCTAAGGTAGGGTGCGGTACGCCGAAGGCGGCCACTTCGCCGACCAGTTCCGAGCCGTAGAACACCTCCTCGATTTCCGTCGGGCTGATGCGGTAGCCGGAGCTTTTGATCATCTCGTCGCGCCGGCCGATGAAATAGAGGAAGCCTTCCTCGTCCATGCGCACGGTGTCGCCGGAAAAGACCGCAATCTCGGGCAGCACCAGGCCAGATTCCCTGCCGGGGATGGGCTTGTAGCGTTCGGCCGTCTTTTCCGGGTCGTTCCAGTAACCCATGCCGACCAGGGCACCGCGATGCACCAGTTCGCCCGGTTCGTTAGGTGCGCAGGGCGTTCCGTCCTCGCGCAGGACCAGGATTTCGGCGTTGGGGATGGCCTTGCCGATCGAATCCGGCCGGCGCTCCACCTCTTCCGGCGGCAGATAGGTGGAGCGAAACGCTTCGGTCAGGCCGTACATCAGAAAAGCTCGGGTGCGCGGCAGGTGGCCGCGCAGCGCCTTGAGCGTGTCCAGCGGCATGCGCCCTCCGGTGTTGGCGATATAGCGAAGGTGGCCGGTTACCGCCTCCGGCCAGTTAAGTTGCGACATCTGGATCCACAGCGGCGGCACCGCCGTCAGGCCGGTGATCCTTTCCTCGACCACGGCCTTGAGCACGTCCCGCGGTAGCAGGTAGTTGATGAGCACGGCGCGGGCGCCGGCATGAAAGGCGGTGGTGAGTTGGCTGAAACCGGCATCGAAGGACAGCGGCAGGGCGG
>JAJZUN010000754.1 GCA_021848555.1 Pseudomonadota bacterium
CCGCTCTAAGCGCCTCGCGGTGCCCGGGGGGCTGAGCATATGGCGCCGCGAGCACGACCATGCTCGCCGTCTTGCGGTAGTGCCGCATGACCCGCCATTCGTCGCCCTTGTAGAGATCGAATTCGGCGGACATGCCGCTCGCCCGTGTCCATTCGGAAACGATGCCGTGCAGCTTCTCGGTTTCCAGCCGCTCACGATCGGCCAGCTGCTCGACCTCGTCTTCCGAAAGATGCTCTTGCGGAGTGAAAACAATCGAGCGCGGGCCGACCTCGACATGCGCGAGCCGCAGCTTCTGGCCGAGACGCTCGCTCATCACCGAAGCGATGCGCAGGCACTGCGTCGCGCCGGTTGTGGACGCAAGCAGCACCAGGATGAATTTCGATTCCATGGTCGGCACCTCGGGGGCTCGGGCACAATCTCTTGAGGGACTGCACACTGTCGATCTTACCGCGAGGAAGGCTGCGCTGCGCACCGATGCCGCCGACGCCCGTAACGTCGGGAGGTGCCCGGGGCATCGGCCCGCGCGTGCTGCTAAGCTGTCCACCCATCATCGGGGGACTGGCCGTCATGACAATGCGCAAAACGCTCGATCATTGGCTGGCGGAGTACTCGCAGTGCCATCGGCACCCGGTCAATCGCGCGATTCACACCGTGTGCGTGCCGGCGATCCTGTTCGCGATCGTCGCGATGCTATGGGACTTGCGCCTGTTCGGCCTGCGCGCCGCCTACCTGCTGATGGTCCTGGTCGCACCGTTCTACGTATGGCTCGGCCTGAAGGCCGTCGCCGTGGTGGCCGTGCAGCTTCTCGCCTGCGTGCTGCTGCTCAGTTTCTGGCCGCGCGCACTGCCGCTCATCGCAGTCTCGATCGGGATCTTCGTGCTCGCCTGGATCGGCCAGTTCGTCGGCCATGCGATCGAGGGCAGGCGGCCAAAGTTCTTCCAAGACCTGACTTTCCTCCTGATCGGCCCGCTGTGGGTGGTGCTCAAGCCACGCTGACTGAACGTCGCCTTCCGCACGGTGCCCGGAAGCCCCCGCTTCCAGGCTCCGCGGTGCCGGCGCGGCGAATTTCGCTCAGTCGCTCTGCGTGTTCGACGAAGCGGGTGCGCCCGGCACGGGCGCAGGCGTAGGCTTGCCGGTAACGCCCGCCCCGGCGTCGATTGCTGCGCGGCTTGCCCTGCAACTTCTCGGCGCGCGTCGTGTTCTTGCATGAAACGATGAAATACCCGTGCACTTGGCAAGCTCAAGGTCCGATTCGCAAGAATTCGCAGCGTTTATGCGCGCCTATCAAGATATGGTCTTCTCGACGACCGTGCGCCTGACTGGCAATGCCGCGCAGGCCGAGGACATCAGCCAGGACGTGTTTCTCAAGGCGTATGAGCACTTCGATCGCCTGAGGTCAAGCCCTACGGCCGGCGGGTGGCTGAAGACCGTCGCTACCAATCTGACGCTGAACCATCTGACCCGCCATCGCAAGCGCTGGCGGCTGTTCTCGGAGGTCTTCACCCGGGACGAGCAGGAAGCAGAAGACATCGAATCTGCGGCCACCGCCTTCGAGGACGCCCTGCTCCAGATAGACGATGAGCAGCGCCGCGATCGCATCGGGCAAGCCTTGCAAGGCCTGCCCGAGCATCAGCGCGTACCGTTGGTGCTCTACCATTTCGAGGACATGCCGTACCAGGAGATCGCCACTCGCCTGGGCCATTCGCTCGCGAAAATCAAGACCGACATCCTGCGCGGCCGACTGGCCATGGCCAAAGCCCTCACGCGCAGCGGTCTCGCGCCGGAACCCGGCTGCGGCCGTGCACCATGAGAGACCACGATCCCCATGGAAAGAGCCTGGAGCGCCTGACACACCAGGTGCTGCGGCGCCTGCCGGCGCACCGAGCGCCCGCCTCGCTCGAAGCGCGCGTTCTGCGAGAGATCGAGCGGCGCGCCGCGCTGCCGCGCGGGCGAGCGGGAATCGCGCAGTGGCCGGCGGCCGCCCGCGTGGCGCTGATCGGCGCGTGCGCGGCGTGCGCGCCGCTGGTGTGGGTGCTGGGCAGAAGTCTGTGGCCCCACTTGGCGGCGGCTCTGGCCGCTGCGGGCGTCGCGCCCTGGGTAGCCGATGCTCACAACACCGGTCGCACCCTGCTGTCGCTCGCCGAGCTCACCGCGCATCTGGTGCGGCTGATTCCGCACGAGTGGCTGTTCGCCGGCCTGATCGTCGCCGGCGCCGTGTATGCGGCGCTGGCGGCCGTGACCTACCTCCTCCTCTCCCTCACCTTGCCGCATCTGAAGGCGCATCAGGTATGAACCCTACCTTCGGCTTCCTGTCCGGCGGGCTGCTCGCCTGCCTGAGCCTCGCCTGCGCGCCCGCCCAGGCCGGGCAGGCTACCCGGGCCCTTGCCGCGCCGGCAGCGACGGTGAACGCCGCTATCGACCTGAGCAACGGCTTCAGACCGCTCCATATCGGCAACGGCGGCATGAGTATCACCAGTGGCTCGAAGTCGGCCCGGTTCGATGTGCCCATCCCGCCGATTCCGTCCCTCCACGTCCGGGTCGGGCACATGAGGCACATTCCCTGCCGTGGCCGCAGCGAGGTCGTCGCCATCGGCCATAACGTCCTTCTGCCGGAGGACCGGAACGTTTGCGATGTCGTGGCGATTTTCGGCA
>JAJZUN010000755.1 GCA_021848555.1 Pseudomonadota bacterium
CGGGCTGCACGTGCAGCTGGTCGCCGAGGGGGCCGAGAACGCGCAGGTCATCGAGATCCTGCGCGCGCTGGGAATTCGCCAGGTGCAGGGATGGGGCATCGCGCGCGCGGTGCCGGCGGCGAAGTTGCCGCAGCTGCTGGCCCGACTCCGGCACTGGCGTCCGGCAGGTGCGGACTCCGCGCTGGCACTGGCCTATACGCGGCACCTGAACCTGGATTCGCATATCCTCGGTCTGCTGCAGAACGCGCCATCGCATCTGCGCTTCTTCCATCCTGGCGAAGCGATGTACGCCGAGCTGGACACGGCGCTGCGCGAGGTTCCCGCGGCGCGCGAGTTGGTGCGCCAGCAGCGCGTGCTGCTGGCCGATATGGCGCGCCACCACGAACTTGATCTGCGCCTGCCGATGCATCGCTACCGGCAACTCGGCGAGCGCGCGCGCGAATTGCTGGCGCTGGCCGCGCGCATGCAGCCTGGCGAGGTCTGAGCTCTATTGTCCAATAGGAGCAAGAAGCTGATAATCTGCATTGCAGAACACTGGACCATTTTCAGTGGCGGAGAATGGAATGGATCTGAACTTCACTCCGGAGGAAGAGGCCTTTCGCGCCGAGGTGCGCGACTTCCTCCGGAGACACCTGCCCGAACGGCTGTCGTCCAAGGTGCGCGACGGCCTGCACCTGAGCAAGGCCGACATCGAGGAATGGCACGGCATCCTCAACGCCCGCGGCTGGCTGGCCAATCACTGGCCCGTGCAGTACGGCGGTCCGGGCTGGACGGCGGTGCAGAAGTTCATTTTCGAACTCGAATGCGCGCTGGCCCATACGCCGCGCATCGTGCCCTTCGGCGTCGGCATGCTCGGCCCTGTGCTGATCAGGTACGGCAGCGAGGCTCAGAAGCGCCGCTGGCTGCCGCGCATCCTCAGCGGCGAGGACTGGTGGTGCCAGGGCTACTCGGAACCGGGAGCCGGTTCCGATCTGGCCGGAGTGAAAACCACGGCTGTGCGCGAAGGCGAGCACTACGTCGTCAACGGCCAGAAGACCTGGACAACGCTGGGCCAGCACGCCAACATGATCTTCTGCCTGGTGCGGACCGACCGCGACGCCAAGAAGCAGGAGGGAATCAGCTTCCTGCTGATCGACATGAACAGCCCCGGAGTCGATGTGCGTCCGATCATCACGCTGGACGGCGAACACGAGGTCAACGAGGTGTTCTTCACCGACGTGAAGGTTCCGGCGGAAAACCTGGTCGGCGAGGAAAACAAGGGCTGGACCTGTGCGAAATACCTGCTGACCTACGAGCGGACCAACATCGCTGGCGTGGGCTTTTCGATCGCCGGACTGGAGCAGCTCAAGTCGGCGGCTTCGCGCGTGACGCACAAGGGCAAGCCGCTGCTGCAGGACCCGATGTTCGCCACCCGCCTTGCCAGGGTCGAGATCGACCTGGAGAACATGAAGACCACCAACTTGCGCATGATCGCCGCCGCGGAAGGCGGCGGCGTGCCGGGCGCGGAGAGTTCCATGCTCAAGATCCGCGGCACGGAGATCCGCCAGGAAATGCTCTCGCTGATGCGCCGCGCGATGGGGCCCTACGCGCTGGCCTTCGTCGAAGAGGCCCTGCATGCAGGTTACGCAGGCCCATGGTCAGGACCCGAAGAAGCCAAGGTCGCCGCTTCCCAGTACTTCAACCACCGCAAGCTGTCGATTTTCGGTGGTTCCAACGAAATCCAGAAGAACATCATCTCCAAGATGATCCTCGGACTGTGACGCGCGACCATGAACTTTGAACACACCGAAGACCGGCGCATGCTCGCCGACACTCTGGACCGATTCCTCGCCGAGCAGTACCCCATCGCGGCGCGCCACGCCGCCGCGGAATCGGCAACCGGCTACAGCGCCGAAGTCTGGAACGGCCTTTCCGCGCTGGGCGCAATCGGTGCGCTGTTCCCCGAAGACGTGGGCGGCTTCGGGGGCGACGCCTTCGACGTGGCCGTGGTGTTCGAGCACCTGGGCAAGGGCCTGGTCATCGAACCTTTCCTGGGTGCGCTGGTGGTGGGTCGCGCCATCGTCGCCGCGGGCAGCGACGCCCACAAGGCCCGGCTCGGCGGCATCCTGGACGGCAGCACTGTCGCGGCCCTGGCACACGACGAAGCCGGCGGACACTACGAACTGGCCTACGTGGGACTGCAGGCCACAAAGACCGCCGACGGGTACCGGCTCGACGGCACCAAGGGCGTGGTGCTGCACGGCGAAGCCGCTGGCCTGCTGCTCGTCAGCGCCCGCAGCAGCGCTGGGGTGGACGACGAAAACGGCATCTCCCTGTTCCTCGTGCCTGCCGACACGACGGGAATCACCCGGCAGGGCTATCGCCGCGTCGATGGCGGCCGTGTGGCCGAACTGACGTTCGACAAGGTGCCATTGCCCGCCAGCGCACTGCTGGGCGAGGAGGGCCATGGCCTGGCCGTGCTGGAGCAGGCGGTGGGTTGGGGTCTGCTGGCGCTGTGCGCCGAAGCCGTGGGGGCGATGGACGTCGCCAGGCAACATACGCTTGACTACCTGCGCACACGCCGACAGTTCGGCGTACCCATCGGCAGCTTCCAGGCGCTGCAGCACCGCATGGCCGACATGCTGCTGGACATCGAGCAGGC
>JAJZUN010000756.1 GCA_021848555.1 Pseudomonadota bacterium
CGGTTCCGCGCCGGACATCTACGGCAAGAAGATCGCCAACCCCATCGGCCAGATCTGGTCGGGGGCGATGATGCTCGAGCATCTGGGCCACGCCGAAGCCGGCGCGGCGATCATGCGCGCGATCGAGCAAGTGCTGCTGGACGGTCCACGCACGCCGGATCTTGGCGGCAAGGCCAGCACCGAGGACGTCGGCAAAGCCGTCGCGGCGCTGATCTGACGTAACCCATAGCCCAACCTCAGAGAAGAGCGAACATGAAGCAATACAAGATAGCGGCCATTCCCGGCGACGGCATCGGCAAGGAAGTCATCGCCGAAGGCGTCAAAGTCCTCAACACCCTGGCGCGGAAGTCGAAGCGCTTCAAGTTCAGCTTCCGCCAGTTTCCCTGGAGCAGCGACTATTACCTGAAGCACGGCCATTACATTCCCGCGGGCGGGCTGGAAGCCTTGAAACAATTCGACGCCATTTTCTTCGGCGCCGTGGGCAGCCCCAAGGTGCCCGACCACATTTCGCTATGGGGCCTGCGCCTGCCGATCTGCCAGGGCTTCGACCAGTATGCCAACGTGCGCCCGGCGCGGGTGCTTCCCGGGGTGCAGAGCCCGCTGAAGAACGGCGCGGGCATAGACTGGGTGATCATCCGGGAAAATACCGAGGGTGAATATTCCGGCTCCGGCGGCCGCGTGCACCAGGGCCTGCCTGCGGAAATCGCCACCGAGACATCGGTGTTCACGCGCAGCGGCGTCGAACGCATCCACCGCTTTGCCTTCGAACTGGCGGCGAAGCGAGCGCGCCGGAATCTGACGCTGGTGACCAAGTCCAACGCACAACGTCACGGCATGGTGCTGTGGGACGAGATCTTCTACGAGGTCGCCAAGGATTATCCGCGTGTGAAAACGCAGCGCATCCTGGTCGACGCGGTGACCACGGTGATGACCTTGAAACCGCAGGCCTTGGACGTGATCGTCGCCTCGAACCTGCACGCCGACATCCTGTCCGACCTGGCCGCCGCGCTGTCGGGCAGCCTGGGCATCGCGCCCACCGCAAACCTGAATCCGGAACGCGATTTCCCGTCGATGTTCGAGCCCATACACGGCTCGGCTTTCGATATCGAGGGCAAGGGCATCGCCAACCCCATCGCCACCTTCTGGACTGCGGCCATGATGCTCGATCACCTGGGCGAGGCCGCGGCCGCGGCGCGGCTGATGCGCGCGATCGAAGCGGTTACGGCGAAACGGATATTCACCCCCGATCTGGGCGGGACCGCCCGTACCGCCGACGTGACCCGGGCGGTGTGCGGCTTTCTGCGACAATAGCGATACAAGGGAACCGAAACGCCGGGGTCCTGCCCGGCGGCCATCCCGACCGGCAAGCCCCCCGCACCTGATGGAGGAGACATCGTGAATATCGCCAACCATGTAGAGCGCATCGCGCGCCAGGACCCCGGGCGCCGGGCCATCGTATTCGAAGGGCAGCACATCAGCTACGGCGCGCTCGACGCCTGTGCCGCCGCCCTCGCCAGCTCGCTCAAGGCGAACGGCGTGCGCCGCGGCGACCGCGTCGCGCTGTATCTGCCCAATATTCCGGCTTTCATGCTCGCCTACCTTGCCGGATTGAAAACCGGGGCCATCGTGGTGTCGGTCAATTCGATTTTCAAATCCGAAGAGGTGAAATACATCCTCAACGATTCCGGCGCCAAGGTGGTGTTCACCACGGCGGAACTGCTGCCCAACGTTCCGCGCCGTGAATGCCCTTCGATCGAGAAGACCGTGATCTGCGAAGGCGAGACCGCCGGCGAAATCGTGCTCGGCGACTGGCTCGCCGCGGGCAAGCCGCCGCTTCCGACCGAAGACATGGCCGCGGACGATGCGGCGGTGCTGCTGTATTCCTCCGGCACCACGGGCTTTCCCAAGGGCGTGACGCTCACCCACAACAACGTCGTCACCAACGTGCGCGCCGCGGTCAACTGCTCCGGACACAGCGGCACGGACCGGCTGGCGATCTTCCTGCCGCTGTTTCACGTGTTCGCGCAGAACTACATCATGAACGCCGGATTCCTGGCCGGGGCCACGCTGGTGCTGTTCCGCCGCTTCGTGCCCGATGTCGTGCTCGATGCGATCGAGCGCGAGCGCGTCACCATGTTCTTCGCCGTGCCGACGATCTACATCGCGCTGCTCGGCGCCAACGTGCCGAAGCAGAAGCTCGCTTCGATCCGCTATTACTTTTCCGCGGCGGCGACCATGCCGCAGGAGATATCTCGGCGCTGGACCGAGACTTACGGCCCGGCCGTGCACGAGGGCTACGGCCTGACCGAATGCTCGCCCTGCGCCGCCTACAATCACGTCAGCAAACACAAGTTCGGCAGCGTCGGCACCGCAATCGAGGATTTCGAAGTCAAGATATTCGACGAGAACGACAAGGAAGTCCCGCGCGGAACCTGGGGCGAGATCGTGATGCGCGGACCGGGCGTGATGAAGGAATACTGGGGCAAGCCCGAGGAAACGGCGCATGCGCTGCGCGGCGGCTGGCTGCATTCGGGCGACATCGGCAGGATGGACGAGGAAGACTACGTGTTCATCGTCGACCGGGTCAAGGACATGATCAACGTGTCCGGCTTCAAGGTGTGGCCGGCCGAGGTGGAGC
>JAJZUN010000757.1 GCA_021848555.1 Pseudomonadota bacterium
CGCTTCCCTCACACATCCGACATGAACAAGCTCGCCGCGGACTACAAAGCGGCCACCCATCGCCTCGTACGGGATTCGCAAAGCCTCTACGACGCGCAGCGCGATGCCGCGGCGGCTCGTTGGAAAGTGAGTCGAGCCAAGCAGGACCTTGCATACGCGAACAAGGAACAGCTCGCCGTGTTCGTATCCCACTCCGGCCCGCTCCAAATGAGCGCGCCGCCGGCAAGCTCCGACAATGATCCTTCCGTCCGCAGCGCGTATGAGGAGCAGAAGGCGTGGCAAAAGAAGGATCAGGCCAAGATCGCCATGGTGTACCAAAAGCAGAGGCAACTTCAGGAAAGGCGCCGCCTAGATGCGATGGCCGTGTTCAAGGCGAGCCAGGAGGAGCATCAGGCCACCACGGAGCAGATCGCCAGGACTCGGGAATTGACGCAGGCAGTGGAGCACGTGCTGCGCCTGCAATCGGGAGTCCTCCCTCAAAATTAACACACGAACCCTTACATTCATCATGGGGAGATCAGCAGCCATGTCGCTAAAGCAATTCGTCTGTTTCTCGTTGTTCGTGACCATTGGCCTCGGCGTGGCGGAACATGCCGTCGCGCAACACAGCGCGAGGTCTTCCCATGTGAGTCTCCGCGCGCAGCTTGCGCAGCTGGTGACCCAATTGCAAAGTGATCCCTCGGACGATGCCCTTCGGGAGCAGATTATCCAGTTGGCACTCAAGCTGCATCCGAAGCCCGCGGTGCCTGCGGAGGCAATTGAAGCCGCGGCCAAGGGGAAAGTGATCTTCGACAGCATCACGACCCCTGCCGATGCGAAGGCGGCGGCGACGGCCTATGCGCAGGCATCACTGCTTGCCCCCTGGGTTCCGCAGTTCTATTACAACCAGGGAGTTGCCCTTGAAAAGGCAGGTCAGTTCGACGACGCGGTCCACGCGCTCAACCTCTATTTGACGGCAGCTCCCAACGCCTCGGACGCCGACGCAGTCCGCGGCCGGATCGACGCCATCGGCTACGAGAAGCAGAAGGAGGCACAGGCCACACAGCGAGCAGCCCAACAGCAGATGGAAGCGGCGCAGGCGAAGTTTGCGCAGGAATTCGGCGGCAAATGGTGCGGAACCGGCTCCGCTGGTCAGGGCACTTACAAGGTACCTGCGCAAAGCGATTGCATCTGGATCGACTCGCCCAATTCGGTCAGAGCAACCGATCAGTTCACGCTCGGTGGTTCGTGGGCACCTGGTTCGATTGAAATTCTAGGAGAGTCAAGCAGCGTAACCGGTGCTCAGCTGCAAGGCGACGACATGACCTTCACGGTCGCTTTCAGTCTCGCATTTTGGGGGCACTGCCCTCAATGCACGCCGCCAAGCGCGCACATCACGTATGCGGGCGACGAGGAATTCACGGTGCACCCCTCTTACGACGGCACCAAGCTTGAAGGAACCGAGCTTGTCACGGCCACTGAGACGGAAAATCACGGTTACGGAACTTCCGCGGAGCCGGATCAGACGCTGCAGGTGACCTTCGTCCGTCAATAGGGGCTGCGGGCACCGGCCTGTGGATTGCGAATTCGTTAAGCATAACGTGGGACCCTGTGACCTACGGTTGAATCGTGGAACCAGGCGACGATCCCAGTCCGAGTCCGTGCACGTCCCGTTCACAGATTCGACCAAGCCTCGGCAGGCGTCGATATTGCTCACTGCCGCCGGAGGATCGAAAGCCTTGGGGATTTGGTAGCGGGGGGCTTGAGTTGGATTTCGCGCACTGTTGATCTCATTGACGTGGAGTTGCACCCCGAAGCGACATGGCTATAATAGCCATATGGAAAAGGCCACGGTGTCAAAACTGAAAGACCACTTGAGCGCATACCTGCGCAAGGTGCGTGCAGGCCATCCGGTCGTCATCTACGATCGAGACGTGCCGATCGCACGACTCGAACGGATCGAGGCGACCGGGCGCGGCGCCGATCGACTTGCGCTACTCGATGCGCAGGGCGTCACCCGCTCCCCGCGTCGCCCGTTGTCCGCAGCCAAGTTGCGCGCAACGCTCTCGAACCCGGTCCGCCGCACGTCCCACCTGGCGGACGCTCTGCGGCTCGACCGCGCAGAGGATCGATGAGGCAGGACGCTTTGTGAAGTTCTGGGATGCGTCCGCGATCATCCCGTTGCTTGCCGACGAGCCGGCGCGAGAGCAACTGCTTGCACTCCTCGAGGCCGATCACGAGATGCTCGCTTGGTGGGGAACGCCCGTCGAAATTGCGTCGGCTTTGGCGAGGCGTGAACGCGAGCAACTCTTGACCGCCAATGAAGTCGAAGCCGCTCTCGAGTCAGCTCGAGCACTCGCCGAGAGCTGGCACGAGATCGTGCCATCGGCAACCGTGCGTCGTACGGCTGAGCGCCTGCTGCGCGTGCACGCCCTTCGAGCCGCTGACAGCCTGCAACTCGCGGCCGCACTCATCGCCGCCAATCACGATCCGGCCACACTTGAAATTGTTTGCTTGGATGCGCGGCTGGCGACCGCGGCGCGGCGAGAAGGATTCAACGTCCTGGACGCCTAGGAGTCCGGGCTGCCGCCCGATTTCGCACTGATTGGCGCTCGTGCCGATGAGCGAAAGAAGTGGAAGGGCCGAACGT
>JAJZUN010000758.1 GCA_021848555.1 Pseudomonadota bacterium
CGCGCCGATCAAATCGCCCGAAGGCCAGCAGTACCTCGGCGCGATGAATGCCGCGATCAATATCGCACTCGCGAACCGCCAGATCCTCACCCATCTCGCGCGCGCGGCCTTTCGCGCCGTGCTGCCGGAGGCGAGGCTGGAGACGCTGTACGACGTGTCGCACAACACCTGCAAGGCGGAGACCCACATGGTCGAGGGCAGGCCGCGACTGCTCTACGTGCACCGCAAGGGTGCGACGCGCGCGTTCGGCCCCGGGCATGCCGCGCTGCCCGCGCGCTATCGCGCAGCGGGACAGCCGGTGATCATAGGCGGGAGCATGGGCACGGGCTCGTGGATACTCGCCGGCAACGCGGAAGAACAGAACGGCGCATTCGCCTCGGCCAGTCACGGCGCGGGGCGCGCGATGAGCCGGCATCAGGCGCTGCGCAAATGGAACGGGCGCCAACTGATCCACGAACTCGCAGCCAACGGCATCCTGATCCGCACGCGCTCCATGCGCGGCGCGGCCGAAGAAGCGCCCGGCGCCTACAAGGATGTCGATGCCGTCGCCGAGGCGACGGAACGCGCAGGCCTTGCGCGCCGCGTCGCACTGCTGCGGCCGAAGGCCTGCGTCAAGGGCTAAACAGGCCGGAGAGCCAATAGGGACGCGGCCTCAGGTCCGCTGCAGAGATGAGATCAACGGGCATTTGACGGAGCCTCGTACGGAATTGCAATGCGCCACGAGTCGGCCGAGTGCCGACTCGATGCGGCGCAAGTCCGCGAGCTTCTCGCGCACCCCCTGAAGCTTGCGTTCTGCAAGTTTGCGCGCCTTGCCGCATTGCGTGCCGTCTTCCAGCATCAGCAGTTCTGCTACTTCATCCAGACTGAAGCCCAACCGCTGTGCCGCCTTGATGAAGCGTACCCGCGCCAAGTCCGCGTTACCGTAGCGACGAATGCTGCCCAGAGGCCGATTCGGTTCGGGGATCAGACCCTTGCGTTGGTAAAAGCGGATCGTTTCGACATTGACTCCTGCCGCGTCCGCCAAGGCACCAATGGTGTGGTTTTCAACTGGGGTTTTCATTCCGTTTGACTCCGTACTTCGGTACGGAAGTAAGCTTACACTATGAAGGCGGAATCCCCGAACGAAATGAACCATGCTGCCGGGCGCGGCGCACTACTGGCAGGTGGGCTTGCGGCCATCCTCGCCTCGACATGCTGCCTCGGGCCGCTGGTGCTGATCACGCTTGGCTTTTCCGGGGCGTGGATCGGCAACCTGACAGTGCTCGAACCGTATCGCCCCATTTTCATGGGCGTGGCCGTGCTGGCGCTGTACTTCGCGTGGCGGCGCATCTGGCGGCCTGCGCTCGGGTGCGCGGCGGGGGAGGTTTGCGCCGTTCCGCAGGTGAAGCGCTCCTACAAGTTCTTGTTCGGAGTAGTCGTCGTACTGGTAACGATCGCGTTCGGATTTCCTTACGCCGCCCCCTGGTTCTATTGAAAGGAGAACTGCATGAGAAAGTTCCTCGCAATTTCCGCGCTATTTGTGTTCGCCACCCCGGTCTGGGCGGCCTCAAAGACCGTGACCTTGTCGGTGCCGACTATGTATTGCGAGGTCTGCCCGATTACGGTAAAGAAGGCGCTCAGCAAAGTGCCGGGCGTCAACCAGGCCAAAGTCGATTTCGAGAAGCGCCAAGCCACAGTCACCTTCGATGATGCCAAGACGAGCGTCAAGGAGCTGACCCGCGCAACGGAAGACGCGGGCTATCCATCGACCTTGGCCGCGAGCGCGAAATGACCGCGGTGATCATGGAGTCGGCTTTGACCTGCCCAGAGTGCGGTCACATCAAGATGCAAACGATGCCGACCGACGCCTGCCAATGGTTTTACGAGTGCGAGCAATGCCACACGCTGCTCAAGCCTGAACCGGGCGATTGCTGCGTTTACTGCTCCTATGGTTCTGTCCCTTGCCCGCCGATTCAGCTGCACGGTAAAGGCGGCAACTGTTGCGGTTGATCGGGGCGGACCGATCACGAGGCAAGCGTCCGTTTCAGTCGACCGGTTCTGGCCGGGGCGGCCCGGACATCGAATCGCCTAGCGCTTATGTTCCAGTCGAATAGCTTCGATGGCATGTGAAAGGGCAGATACCACATCCGTTGCGGCTTTCTTTGTCGATTGGTCCAATTGATTGCTGCGCTCGAGCGCGCTTACTTTGCGGGTGAGCCGCGACAAGCTCATATCGGACAATCCCGTGTCGCTGGTTTCCCAGATTGTTGCGACCGGATTCAGACGGACCAGCGCCGCTTCTATTCTCACCGGGCGGCTCACCACGTCCAACGCCCAGAAGCCGGGCCGGGTCGATTGAAATCGGCGATTCCACTACCAACGTCCTGATGGGTACTCTCAGGTGCGCTTGCCCAAGCTGCACCATATTTTGTGTGGTAGCACACCCGCCAAGGCCAACAGCCAAGGCGCAGAGAATTGCAAGTTGAAAGCGACGTTGGGCAGGCAATGGATTTCCCTCGCACGCAATTGTCGATGAACGTTTGCAGACTGCTTCTTCATGTCCGCGACTGTTTCGCGTCGGATTCAATTGGCTGCTTGTAGATGAATACCGACCCGGGGCGATCGTCTCGCGTCTGCAAACTTA
>JAJZUN010000759.1 GCA_021848555.1 Pseudomonadota bacterium
CCGCCGAAGCCGCCGCCGTTGTCGCAGGCGATGACGCGTATATGCGCGGCCGGCATCTGCAGCACGCGCGCGAGCTGCCGGTGCAGATAGTGCGGATCCTGCGTGCTCGTCCAGAGCATCAGCTTGCCGTCGCCCTCGCTGGTGGCGAGCGAAGCGTGCTGCTCCATCGCCATGTGGGTGTTGCCCTCGTAGAAGAACAGATCCTCGAACACGTGGTCCGATGCGGCCAGCGCGGCTTCGACGTCGCCGAACTCGAACGCCTGGTTGCGGTGGATGTTGCCGGAGTCGGTGTAGTCGTGGATGCGCGCCTCGGGCTGCGCCAGCGCTTCCTCGGGGGTCGCGATGGTCGGCAAGGGCTTGTAGGTCACCTCGATCAGAGCGAGCGCCTCGGACGCCGTCTGTTCGTCTTTCGCCACCACCGCCGCCACCGGATCGCCGACATAGCGCACATGCTCCGGCGCGAGCGGGTACTCGTCCTGCGCCACCGGCATCATGCCGAAGGCGACGGGAAAATCCTTGCCGGTCAGCACCAGGTGCACGCCGGGATGGGCCGCGGCGCGCGCGGTGTCGATGGCTTCGATCAGCGCATGCGCCTGGGACGAGCGCAGCAGCTTCATGTGCAGCATGCGCGGCAGTTTCATGTCGTCGGCGTAGCGCTGCTGTCCAGTCACCTTTTCGCGGCCGTCGACGCGCCTGCGCGCGTGGCCGATGACGTCGAGTTTCTTTGCGGCGCTCATGGTTTGGCCCCCGTTGCGCTGGCCTTGGTTTCGTTTATCGTCCGCGCCGCCTGCTCCACCGAATCGACGATCTGCTGATAGCCGGTGCAGCGGCACAGGTTGCCCGACAAGGCTTCCTTGATCCTCTGCCTGCTCGGATTGGGCTCCGCATCGAGCAGCCCCTTGGCCGTCATCAGGACGCCCGGGGTGCAGTAGCCGCACTGCGAACCGCCGTGATCGGCGAACGCCGCCTGCAGCGGATGCAATTCCGGTCCTGTGGCCAGGCCTTCGACGGTCTCGATGACGCTGCCGTCGCACTCGAGCGCGAGCTTGAGGCAGGACAGCAGCGGCTGGCCGTCGACCAGGACCGCACACGCGCCGCACTCGCCCAGCTCGCAGCCGTGCTTGGTCCCGGTGAGGTCCAGCTCTTCGCGCAGCACTTCGAGCAGCGTCTTGTAGGGCGCGAACGAGACCTCGACTTCCTCGCCGTTCACGCGCAGGGTGATGTGGGCATTGCGCTGAGTCATCGTTTTCACTGCGGCATTCATTTTCGACCTCCGGATACAGCCCTCGCGGGCGTCATGATGGGAACAGGCACGGCGGCGATCCCCCGCACCAGATAGTCGGCCAGCCCCTCGGCGATTGCGGCAACGCTCTGCTTGCCCTCGGGCCGGTACCAGCGCGAGGTCCAGTTGAGCGCCCCCAGTATGGCGCGGGCGACCAGGGCGGCGTCGCAGGCCGCGAACTCGCCGCGCTTGACGCCCTTCGCGATCAGCGCGCGCACGGCATGCTCGTATTGGTCGCGCTTTTCGATGATGGTCTTGCGCAAGGCTTCAGGCAGCATGTCGATTTCGAGGTGCGCGGTCGCGCCCTCGAGTTCGTCCAGCGTGTAGTACAGGTGGGCGCGAATCACGGCGCGCAACTGGTCGGCGACCGGAACGGCGGATGTGCGCGCGGCCTCCGCGGACTCCAGCATGCGGTCCACGGTGCGGTCCTGGCAGAAGTAAAGCAGTTCGTCCTTGCCGGCGAAATAGTAATACAGGTTGCCCGGCGACAAGTCGGCTTCTTCGGCGATTTCGCGCATGCCGGCGGCGGCGACGCCGCTCTTGCGGAACACCCGCGCCGCCGCGCGCAGGATATCCAGCCGCCGCGCCTCGCTCTTGCGCCGCACGCGCTCGGACGCGGCCCTGCCGGAGCCCGCGTTGGCACCTGAGTTGGAACCCGGATTCAAATTTTGAACCATGGTTCTAATTCTATGCCGCGAGCAGGGGAATTGCAACCGCAATCGGCGGTGCGCTCAAGCCAGGGAGGAATACCCCCCGTCGACCGCAATCGTCGCCCCGGTGACGAAATCGGACGCGCTGCTGGCGAGAAACACCGCGATGCCGGAAAAGTCGGCCGGATCACCCCAGCGGCCGGCGGGGGTGCGCGCGAGCACGCGCTCGTGCAGGCCGGCGACGTCCTTGCGCGCCTGGCGCGTGAGGTCGGTATCGATCCACCCGGGCAGCACGGCATTGACCTGGATGTTGTCCTTAGCCCAGGCGCAGGCGAGCGACTTGGTGAGTTGCACCACGCCGCCCTTGCTCGCGCCGTAGGGCCCGGCGAACGCCGCGCCGAATATCGACAGCATGGAGCCGATGTTGATCATCTTGCCGCCGCCCGCTTTCAGCATCGCCGGGTAGGCCGCCTGGCTGCAGAGGAAGGCGCTGCTCAGGTTGGTGTCGAGCACCGTCTTCCATTCGTCCAGCGTGTACTCCTGCGGCTGCTTGCGGATGTTGGTGCCGGCGTTGTTGACCAGGATATCCACGCGCCCGAACTCGGCCAGCGCGGCGGCGATCATCGCCTTGCACGCGCTGGGCTGCGTCACGTCGGCTTCGACTGCGGCCGCCTTCGCGCCCAG
>JAJZUN010000760.1 GCA_021848555.1 Pseudomonadota bacterium
CGCAGGCCGAGGACTCTGCATTCCAGGCCGCATTGGCACTGGAACTGGGCCAGCCGGCCATGGTCCAGGCTCCCACTGGCTCTGCAGCCGGGGCAGGCAAAGCCAAATCCTTGCTCGCGCCCGGCGACGATACGGCACAGGCCATTGCCGCGGGCGATGCCCCGCCCGTCACCGCAGGCGCCGGCGCTCCCGGGTTTCTGCCTGAGCTGCCCGGCGCGTTCCCGTTTCCGCCTGCGCCGGCCGGCATCTGCGCCGAGCTGCCCGCGGCGTGCGGTGCGTCGTCCCTCGCGCTCACGCGGGGAGGCGCTGACCGTGCCGGGCCTGCGGCCGACACGCGCACGGAATCGTTCACCGGCGCTGCGGCAGCGCCGGGGACCGAACCAGCCTTGTTCGTCGCCGCCACTGCGGCAGATATGGCTGCACCTGCTCCGCACCCGAGGCCTGCGTCCGGAAGACCCGAGCCCGTCGGGCTCGCGCCCGATGCGCGCAAAGGCCCGCTTGCCGGCACTCACCCTGCAGCTGCGGCCGAACCCGCCTTGGCGACCGCGGCGAGCGCGGCCGATATCGCCGCGTCCGGAAAGTCTGCAGCGTCCGCCGAGGGCGAGTTCCGCCGCGAAGCCGCTTTCGTTGCCGGCCTGCTGGATCGGCACAAGCCGAACTCGGCGCCCGCCGCCG
Source organism: Pseudomonadota bacterium (assembly GCA_021848555.1). The sequence goes on from JAJZUN010000760.1 coordinate 676, forward strand.
CCCTGCACTCCGGCCATGCCCCGACGGCCGCGACTGCGGTCACCCCGGCGCCGGTCGCCGTGCTGGATGCGCGCGTGGGCGAGCGCGGCTGGGACCAGGCTCTGGGCGACAAGATCTTATGGATGGCGGGGCAAAAGCAGCAGGTGGCCGAACTGCATCTGAACCCGCCCGAACTGGGCCCGCTGAAGATCACGCTCACGCTCACTCAGGACCAGGCCAGCGCCCAGTTCGTCTCCGAACACGCCGCAGTGCGCGATGCGCTCGAAACGGCGATGCCGCGGCTGCGCGAAATGCTCGCCGATAGCGGCATCACGCTGGGCAACACCAGCGTCAGCACCGATGCGTTCCGCGAACAGGCGCAGCCCCAGCACGAACCGCGCGCCCACCCTGCCCCGGCCATCGCCGCGGCAGCGGACCCGGACGCCGTCGCGCACGGCGCGCGCCTGCTGCGCAGCGTGCACGGATTGGTCGATACCTTCGCCTGATTCGCCCGGGCGCAAGAGCGACCGCTGACGCAAAAGCGCAAGCTGATGGGGATTCACCCGTCTGTTTCACCCGGCACAGCGGCTGCGCATCGCCAATAATGCAGACACACCCGATGATCCACTCACACGCAACGGCACAGGCATAGCATGGCAAGCACAGCGACCAAGATCTCCAAGACGGCCCCGAAGGCTGCCGCCCTGAAAGAACTGGACGCAGACCTGGAACAGACTGCCGCGCCGGCGAAGACACGGCGCAGCCTGCCGAAGATACTATTGCTGCTCACGCTGCCGCTCGCCGCCGCCGGCGGCGGCGGCTGGTACTACCTGGGCAATCAGCAACCGGCGACGCCGCCCAAAGCGGGCGGCGCCAAGGCAGCGGCAGCCAAACCCGTTTCCACCAAGCCGCCGGTGTTCGTGGCGCTGGAGCCCTTCACCGTGAACCTGCAGCGCGAAGACGCTACGCCCCAGTACCTGCAGGTGGGGCTGTCGCTCAAGCTCGCCGATGAAATGCCGGTAGAAAAGATCAAGCTGCACATGCCCGAGATCCGCAACCGCGTCTTGCTGCTGCTGTCGAGCAAGAGAGCCAGCGAGATCGCCACTTCGGAAGGCAAGAAGACGCTCAGCGAGGAGCTCCAGCGCGAGGTCAGCCAGCCGCTGGCCGGCGGCGTGCCGGCCAAGGCGCTGGACAGCGTGCTGTTCACCTCGTTTGTCATCCAGTAGCGGCCATGAGCCAGGACTTTCTCTCCCAGGACGAAGTCGATGCGCTGTTGAAGGGCGTCAGCGGGGAGGCCGACGAGGTCAAGGCAGCGGTCGATACCAAGGGGGTGCGCCCCTACGATCTGGCGACCCAGGAACGCATCGTGCGCGGGCGCATGCCGACCCTGGAAATCATCAACGAGCGCTTCGCCCGCCAACTGCGGCTCGGCCTGTTCAATTTCATGCGCCGCACCGCCGAAATTTCGGTCGGGCCGATCCGCATCATCAAGTACAACGAATTCATCCGCAACCTCGTGGTCCCGACCAATCTCAACCTGGTTCAGGTCAAGCCGCTGCGCGGCACGGCCTTGTTCATCTTCGATCCGAATCTCGTGTTCCTGGTGGTCGACAATCTGTTTGGCGGGGACGGCAGGTTCCACACCCGGGTCGAAGGCCGCGACTTCACCCAGACCGAGCAGCGCATCATTCAGCGCCTGCTCGGCGTGGTGTTCGAGGAATACGAGAAAGCCTGGAAGGCCGTGTATGAATTGAAATTCGAGTATCTGCGCGCCGAAATGAACACGCAGTTCGCCAATATCGCCACGCCCAACGAAGTGGTGGTGGTGACCACGTTCAACATCGAATTCGGCTCGACTTCCGGCGAATTCCACATCTGCATGCCCTACGCCATGATCGAGCCGATACGCGATCTGCTCTACAGCAGCCTGCAGGGCGACCATCTCGAGGTGGACAAG